>CAMFPJ010000045.1 GCA_945971755.1 uncultured Clostridia bacterium | reverse complement strand
ACTTTGTGCCTGCAAATTTTCTTGCTGCGAAGCAGTAACGTTATTTGTTTCAATATCCATTTTTCATACATCCAAATCCTAATGTTAAAATTTTAATGCAATTATCATGTTATGCCAACAACATTAAACAGTTGTAAATTAAGTTAAAATATGTTAAAATGTCACTAATGTATATGATAGGGGTGTCAAAATGATCAAAAACAAAAATATAGTACTCACGGGGTGTAACAGCGGTATCGGACTTGAGGTGCTAAAACTATTATCAGACGGGGGTAACAAGCTTCTGTGTGTTGACAAAAACGTCAACAATCTCGAGCCTTTATCGTCAGATAAAATTATCGTTATGCAAAAGGATATATCGACTCAAGAAGCAGTTGATGAGGTTTTTGCAAAAGCAGAAGAAATTTTTGATTTTATTGATATTTTCTATGCAAACGCCGGCTATCCTTATTATGAAGAGATTAACTATTGCGATTGGGACAGAGTTAAAGCAATGTTTGACACCAATGTATTCTCACCAATCTATACATATCAAAAATACATTAAATATCTTAACGGCAGGCAGGGTACATTGGCAATTACTGTTTCTGCAATAGGTGAAATGGCAATGCCCGGCTTCACTGTTTACAGTGCGTCAAAATTTGCTATGCACGGCTTTCAGCAGGCTGTACGCCTTGAAATGCCAAAGAATTTACAGTTGACGTGCCTTTATCCCGTTGCGACTGAAACGGGCTTCTTTGCAGCGTCAGCTCCCATTCAGTACAAAAAGCCGTTTCCGGTGCAAAAGGCAAGTGTTGTCGCCAAGAAAATGGTTAAAGGCATTGAAAAAGGCAAGAAAAAGGTTAGTCCTTGCGCTCTTTTCGGTGTATCAAAGGTGCTTATGGGGATTTGCCCGCCGGTGAGAACGGTTTACTGGGCGCTTGAAGGTAGAAAATTCAAAGAATATAAAGACAATATTAAAAATAATACGGGGGTAAAATGGGATGAGTGATAAAATGCTCTTTTCACCTATGAAAATCGGTTCTTGTGAAATAAAAAACCGAGTTGTAATGGCTCCGATGCTTATGGGCTTCGGTAAATTTGACGGCAAGCCTACCGAAAAAATGATGGACTATTATGAAGCACGTGCAAAGGGCGGCACGGGACTTATCATTACTGAAATTACAAGAGTTAACGATAAAACAGGCGCTGCTGCCTTTGCTCAGCTTTCTGTCAGTTCCGATAAGCAGATTGACCCGCTTCGTGAAATGGCTGACAGAATTCATAAGCATGGAGCAAAGCTTTTTGTTCAGCTTCATCACCCGGGAAGGCAAAATGTAGGTCTTTTAGTCGGAACGGTTCCGCTTTCGATTGCTTGCGAAAACCTTACAAAGGGTGTTTACGGAAAAATTCTATATAAGCTTACTCCGAAAGTAGGCCCAACACTCCTTGAAAAAAACATTGTTCCGTCATCGGTTGCTCCGTCAAAGTGTGAGCCTGCTTATTTTGCAGGAGGAAGAGTTCGTGCTCTTACGCTCAAAGAGATTAAAGAACTGGAACAGAACTTTATTGACGGTGCGGTTCGTGTTCAAAAATCGGGATGTGACGGAGTTGAACTTCACGCTGCTCACGGTTATCTTCTTCAGCAATTTTTCAGCCCTGTGACTAATAAACGTACCGATGAATACGGTGGCAGTTTTGAAAACCGTATGAGGTTTATTACCAATATTATTAAGGGAATAAGAGAACGCTGCGGCGAGGGATTTCCGCTTATTGTCCGCCTTACTGTTGACGAGTGCTATTCTTACATCGGTCAGCCGAATAAAGGCTATAATCTTGAAGAAGGCATAAAAATTGCCAAAGCACTTGAAAAGCTCGGAATTGATGCCATTGACGTTTCAAGCGCAGGGTATGATACATTTAACTATTGGCTTGAGCCTGTTTCTTTTGAACCGGGCTGGAGAAAATATATGGCAAAAGCAGTTAAAGAAGCAGTTAACATTCCTGTTATTGCCGCAAACCTTATACGTTCTCCCGAGCAGGCCGAGGCTCAGCTTCAGGAGGGCATACAGGACTTTATTTCCCTCGGCAGGCCGCATATTGCAGATCCTGATTGGGTAAATAAAGCTCAAAGCAAAAGAACAATTCGCCGTTGCATTTGTTGTCTTAACTGCATTGAGTCAATGCAAAACAACGCTTATTTAGGCGGCCACGGCGAGTGTGCAGTTAACCCGTTCGTGGGCAATGAGGGCAAGGAAACGGTAAAAGACGGCAACGGCAGAAAAATAGTTGTTATCGGTGCCGGTGCATCCGGTCTTACAGCCGCTTATGTAGCCGCAATGCGTGGATTTAATGTAACAGTTCTTGAAAAGAGTGACAGTGCAGGCGGTCAGTTAAAACTTGCTTCTGCACCGCCGCACAAGGCAAAAATTGCGTGGTTTATTGAAGACCTTGTTTCAATGTGTAAAGAGGAGGGTGTTGAACTTCTTTTCGGCACAGAGGCAACAACGGAAAATGTCAAGTCTTATGAGCCCTATGCAGTAATTTATGCCGCAGGCAGCACACCGATTAAGCCGAAGTTCGGCGGCGAATATGATGACACAATGGTTTGCACCTTTGAAGATGTCCTTACTGGCAAGGTAGAAATTAAAGATAAGAATGTTGCAGTTATAGGTTCAGGTATGACCGGACTTGAAACCGCCGAGACTCTTAATGAAAACGGATGCAAAACAACAGTAGTTGAAATGGCGGATACAGTTGCTCCCGGCACTTGGATGCAGCATCTTGATGACGTAATGCCGAGACTTCGTGAGAAAAAGACAACAATTCTCACAGGTGAAAAACTTGCAGAGATTTATTCGGATAAGATTGTTACTGAGAATGTTAAAACAAAGGTAAAAACCGAAATTCCGGTTGATGCAGTTGTTTTGGCTCTCGGTTCCCGTCCCGAGCAGGCTCTTTTCACCGAACTTGAAAAGAGCGGAATTAAGATTTTTAACGTAGGCGATTCTTCAAAGGTTGGCAGAATTCGCAACGCAACAGGTACTGCCTATGACGCTGTAATGTCAATTAAATAAATGACACTTAAAAAGCTTCATGGTTAATAACTGTGAGGCTTTTTGTATGCTGTTTTCAATGCTTTCTGTGTTTTCGTTTGCTGCAACAACCGTAAAATACCTTGACTTGATTCTTCACGGAGTAATAGAATTCTAAAAATAACAAGCAACTAATCTGCACTCACTGCTTTTCGGCGGGGTGCCTTGTTGCAAACATAATAAAATATTGACGAATAATATTTGGGTGTGATATACTAACTGTATTATTCAAACAAACGGAGGATGGATTTATGAGTGAAAAAAGTCAGGCAAAAAAATATATGAATTTCAAAGAAATCGCCGCTTATTCACTTGGGCTTTTCGGTTTCCAAGCAATAGTAGGACTTCTTAATTCATATCAGGCAGAATTTGACGCGTCAATTCTTGGCGCAGACATTGCTATTGTCGGTATTTTAATTCTCGTTGCAAAGATTATTTCAGCAATAGCAGACCCAATCGTCGGCGGTATGGTTGACCGTTCAAAATCAAAGCACGGTAAATTCAAATCAATGATTATTTATTCAATCGCTCCGCTTCTTATTTTTACAGCGGTTGTATTTATAAAAGTGCCATTTTCAGGCTTTTCGCTTTACGCTTGGATTTTCATTACATATCTTATTTGGAGTATTGCGATGACAATGGGTGACGTTCCGTCACAGGGTATTGCATCTGCTCTTACTCCGGACCCTATTGAGCGTACCAATGTTGTTTCTATTTCTAACACATTTAAGCAGATTGGCTTTTCTGCTTGCGTTGTTATAGTTCCAATCGTTTGCCTTATCATTCCAAACGGCTCGAAGGTTATTGTTAAAAAAGGCGAAACAGATTTACCGATGATTGCTCCCGAGTATCTCGGTACCGCAATTCTTACCGCAATTCTCGGCTGTGTGCTTTTCGCTCTTATCCCTCTAATCAATAAAGAAAGAGTTAAGGTTGAATCAAACGAAAAAATCACTGCAAAAGATATGCTTCGTGCACTTAAAGACAATAAGCCTTTAATGCTTGTAATCGTTTCTTATTTCCTTGGCTTTGGCAGACAAATGGCAATGGGTATTCAGGTTCAGGCGGCTAACGTTCTTTTAGGATCGCAAAACCTTGTAGCGGTTCTCGGTATCGTTACGGCGGTCGGCTCAATGATTTCAATGGCTCTTTGCCCGTTGCTTATAAAGAAAATGAACGAAAAGAATGCTTACATTCTTCTGTCGGTTTATGGATTTGCAGCATCAATATTCTCATTTGTCATAGGTCATTTTTGGTTCCAAAATCCGGAGAATACGGTTCTCACAATTCTCTTTTACGCATCACTCTTCCTTATCGGTCTTCAGTTTGGTGCGGTTACTCTTATGCCAATGATTATGACTGCTGACGCAGTTGACTATTATGAGTATGAAACAGGCAAGAGAATGGAGGGCGCCGCTTATTCAATTCTTACCCTTACAATTAAGGTTTGCTTGGCTCTCGGTACTGCTCTCGGTCTTGTATTCGTTCAGTTCTCAGGCTATGCGGATACTCTTGCCAATATTAACGCAGGTACCGCAACAGGCTTCACAACAAATACAAAAGATATTATCTTCTTTGCATACACGGCAGTTCCCGGTATTCTTGCTCTTCTTTCTGTTATCCCAATGCTTAAATATGACATTGTCGGCGAGAAGAAAGCAAAAATTTCCGCCGCTCTTCAAGAAAGAAGAAGCGCAAATAAATAAGCATTTTGCACAACTAAAAGGCGGACATTCTGTCCGTCTTTTTTTATTATGCTAATTGAATTCCTACTAAATTTGTATTATATTATATATAAACCAAAATAAAGAGTGTGAAAAAATGAAAATATCAACTAAAGGAAGGTATGCTCTCCGTTTAATGCTTGACTTGGCTATTCACTCAAACGGAGAATATATCTCAATTAAAAGCATTTCACAAAGACAAAATATCAGCGAGAAATATCTTGAACAGATAATTAAAATGCTTGCTAAGGAAAGCCTTGTTGAAAGCACCCGCGGTGCTCAGGGGGGGTACAGGCTGACCCGTGAACCGAAAGATTATACCGTTGGTGAAATTCTTCGTGTGGCAGAGGGCAGTCTTGCTCCCGTAATTTGCCTTGATACCGAAGAAAATACTTGTGAACATTGTATGGACTGCGTAACAGTTGAAATTTGGCAAAAAGTTCTTGATGCGGTTAATGAGGTTGTGGACTCAATCACATTACAGTATCTTGTTGAAAAACAGGCGGAAAAGGGCAATTGCGGCTGTTGCTGACGAATACAAAAGAGTGTAAATGACAATACTTTTTGTGTATAGGGTTTATTTAATAAATAATATTTTAATAATAATTGACAAATTCATAGTAAAGTAGTATGATATTTAAGGATTCATAGTAATTTACTGTGAAAATGTATGTCTACGGAAAGAGATGTGCTTATGAAAGTATATGCAGACAACGCTGCAACAACAAAAATCTCACAAACTGCACTTGATGCGATGATGCCGTGCTTTAAGGAGTTTTACGGCAATCCCTCAAGCTTACATTCTGTAGGTCAGGACGCATTTCACGCTGTTCGTGACGCAAGAGTGCAGATTGCAAATATTCTAAACTGTTCTCCTGATGAAATTTATTTTACATCAGGTGGAAGTGAGAGTGACAACTGGGCAATAAAAAGCACAGCAGAGCTTATGGCAAAAAAAGGAAAAAAACACATTATCAGTACAAAGTTTGAGCATCACGCAGTTTTGCATACTCTCAAATACCTTGAGCGCAGAGGCTTTGAAGTTACACTTTTAGACGTGTATGAAAACGGTATTATACGTTTGGATGACCTCAAAAATGCGATTCGTGAAGATACTGCACTTGTAACTGTTATGTTCGCAAATAACGAAATCGGCTCTGTTCAGCCAATTCGTGAAATCGGTGCAATTTGCCGCGAGAGAGGCGTTTTGTTCCATACAGATGCCGTACAAGCAGTAGGTCACTTGCCCATTGATGTTGAGAAAGATAATATTGACATGCTTTCAATGTCCGGTCATAAATTCCACGGACCAAAGGGCGTTGGCGCACTTTATTGCAAAAAATCAATAAGACTTCCAAATCTTATTGAGGGCGGCGCACAGGAAAGAAACCGCCGCGCAGGCACTGAAAATGTTCCCGCAATTGTGGGTATGGCGGCAGCTCTTAAAGAAGCGAACGATAATCTTGAAGTAAATATGAAAAAACTCTCGGAAATTCGCGACCATGTTATTGAAGGCCTTCTTAAAATTCCCTACAGCAGAGTAAACGGTGACCGTGAACAAAGACTTCCGGGAAATGTCAGCATGTGCTTTGAGGGTGTAGAGGGTGAGTCGCTCCTTCTATATCTCGATATAGTGGGTATTCAGGCGTCTTCCGGTTCTGCTTGCACCTCAGGCTCGCTTGACCCAAGCCACGTTTTGCTTGCAATCGGTCTTCCTCATGAGGTTGCGCACGGCTCGTTAAGACTCAGCTTCTGTGAAGAAAACACGATTGAAGAAGCTGATTACATTATAGAACAGGTTCCTCCCATAATTGAAAGACTTCGTAATATGTCACCTTTGTGGGAAAGATTGCAGAAAGAAAGAGGTAATGCATAATGGAATATTCAGAGAAAGTAATGGAACATTTTGTCCATCCCCACAACGTAGGTAAAATTGATGACGCTGACGGTGTAGGTGAGGTTGGCAACGCAAAATGCGGAGATATTATGAAAATGTATCTCAAAATCAAAGACGGAATTATTACAGATGTAAAGTTTAACACTTATGGCTGTGCTTCCGCTATTGCAACATCATCAATGGCAACTGACCTTATTATGGGTCAGCCTGTTTCAGAGGCTCTGAAGCTTACAAACAAGGCCGTTGTTGAAGCTCTTGACGGACTCCCCGCAGTAAAAATTCACTGTTCGGTTCTGGCAGAGCAGGCAATCAAGGCCGCAGTTCGCGATTACTATGACAGAAACGGAATTGTTTATGACGAAGCCCAGTTCCATTTCAACGAAGCACACGAACACGGTGTTGAGGAATAATTATGACTATTAAAGAAATTCAGGAAGAAATTTTAAGACTGAAAAAAGAGAATAACATTTGTATTCTTGCCCATTCTTATGTGGCCAAAGAAATTCAGGAGGTTGCCGATTTTACAGGCGACAGTTACGCTCTTTCGGTTAAGGCAAAGGGCACAGACGCAAAAACCGTAATTATGTGCGGCGTTCGTTTTATGGCTGAAACGGCAAAAATTCTTTCGCCTGAAAAAACAGTTTACCTTGCCAACAGTACTGCAGGCTGCCCAATGGCAGAACAAATGGAAAAAGAGACTATAGAAGCAGTTAAAAATATGTATCCCGACTATGCGGTTGTGGCTTACATTAACACGACCGCTGCTCTTAAAACAGTTTGTGATGTTTGTGTAACAAGTTCGCAGGCAGTTGAAATTGTAAAAAAAATGCCTGAGAAAAATATACTCTTTATTCCGGACTGCAATTTGGGTGACTTTGTAAAAAAACAGCTTCCCGAAAAAAACTTTATGCTTCTTTCAGGCGGTTGCCCCACTCATGCAAAAATCAATGAGTCAGAGGTAATCAGGGCAAAAGAAGCTCACCCGGACGCACTATTCTTGGTTCACCCCGAGTGCAGACCCGACGTTGTAAAGCACGCAGACTTTGTGGGCTCAACAACGGGCATTATGAACTATGCTAAAAAGTCTGATAAGAAAGAGTTCATAATCGGTACTGAAATCAGTATTCTTGAGCTTTTACAGTACGAATGTCCGGACAAAAATTTCTATCCGCTTTCAAAAGACCTTATCTGTTCAAATATGAAAGCAACAACCCTTGTTGACCTTTACAAGACAGTTAAAGGCGAGGGAGGAGAAGAAATTATTCTTGACGAGGAAACCATTAAAAATGCCCGAAAATGCATTGATAAAATGATTGAGCTTGGTGAATAAAATGAAGGCAATTATTGCAATGAGCGGCGGCGTTGACAGTTCTGTCGCCGCTTTACTTATGAAAAATGAAGGGTATGACTGTATCGGTGCAACAATGAAGTTATATACTAACGAAGACGCTAATATCAGCCGTGAAAACGGTTGCTGTTCTCTGTCTGACGTTGAGGATGCAAAAAGCGTTGCACATAAATTGAATATGCCCTTTTATGTGTTTAATTTCACCGATAAGTTCCATGAATGTGTAATTGATAGTTTTATAAAAGCCTATGAAAACGGCCGTACGCCCAATCCTTGTATTGACTGTAACAGATACTTAAAATTTGACAAAATGCTTGTCAGAATGAAAGAGATTAACTTTGATTATGTCGTTACAGGTCACTATGCACGCATAGAATATGATGAAAACAGCGGCAGATATTTACTTAAAAAAGCAGTTGATGATTCAAAGGACCAAAGCTATGTTCTGTATATGCTTTCTCAGGAGCAGTTATCTCATATAAAATTTCCCTTAGGCGGCTACACAAAGTCAAAGATTCGTGAAATTGCCGAGGAAAACGGCTTTGTCAATGCAAGAAAGCACGACAGTCAGGATATCTGCTTTGTTCCGGACGGTGACTATGCAGAATTTATCAGACGCTACAGCGGAAAAACCTTTGAAAAGGGTGAATTTACCGATAAAAACGGCAAAATACTCGGAACGCATAACGGAATTGTAAATTATACAATAGGTCAGCGTAAGGGGTTAGGAATAGCTTATACAAAGCCCTTGTATGTTTGCGATATTCAGCCTGAAACAAATCGCGTGGTCTTAGGCGATAACGATGATTTATTTTCCGATTCTCTAACTGCGGACAATGTGAATTTAATTTCGTGTGAAAGTCTTAAAACGCCGGTGAGGGTTTGCGCTAAAGTGCGTTATCGCCATAAAGAACAGCCCGCAACGGCGTGGCAGACAGAAGACGGACTTCTTCATGTAAAATTTGATGAGCCGCAAAGAGCAATTACAAAAGGTCAGGCAGTAGTTCTGTATGACGGCGATGTAGTTCTCGGCGGCGGTGAAATAATATAAAAAAAATACGCACCGTCGGTGCGTATTTTTTATTTTTACGGGTACTTTGGTTTTCCGCTGCCATAACAACTTTGGTGGATTGTTCCGCTTCTGCCGTAAGGTCGCGGTTGCAAAATATCAGAAAGCGTTTTAAGTGACTGTTGCTGTTTACAAATAACATTCTATTTGGTACAATATACATTAGAGGTGATTTTTTTGAAAAAGATAAAGCTTAACGGTGACTGGACTTTGAAATCTGTTAATTCAGGCAAAAGTTTTTCCGTACAGGTTCCCTGTGACAACTACACACAGCTTTTGTCAGTGGGTGAAATTCCCGACCCGTTTTATAAAGATAACGAATCTAAAGTTCAGTGGATAGGTACAGAGGATTGGTCCTATTCTCGCACATTTAATTTGACAGGGGAAGAACTCTCCAAAAGAAAGGTTCTGCTTTCTTGCGACGCGCTTGACACCCTTTGTGAGCTTTACCTTAACGGTCAAAAAATCGGCGAGGGAAAAAATGCCCATATTAAGTATGAATTTGATATAAAACCATTTGCGGTTGAGGGCGAAAACACCCTTGAGATTATTTTCCGTTCTCCCGTGAATTTTGCAACAAAAAGGCAAAAGGAAGATCCGCTTCCGAAAAACTGCAACGGTACTGACGGCATTGCCTACATCCGTAAGCCACATTGCCATTTCGGTTGGGACTGGGGCATTTCCGCTCCGCTTTCAGGTATTCTCGGTGATATTTCCGTTGTGGCATTTGATAACAGAATTGAAAATCTTGACATCCGCCAAATTCACGAAAACGGCACAGTTACTCTTAAAATCAGCGCCGAAATTGACGGCGAGGGTGAGTATGAGGGCAAGGTAATTTGCCCGAACGGTGAAGAAATCTTCTTTAGGGGTGACAGTGAAATTAAAATCGAGTCACCGACTCTTTGGTGGACACGTGAGCTTTCAGGCAAGGAAAAACAGCCTCTTTACACCGTTACCGCAACTTTAGACGGAGAAACCGTTACCCAAAAAACAGGACTTCGTACTGTCAGACTTAACCGTGACAAAGACGAATTCGGCGGTACTTTCTGTATTGAACTTAACGGTGTTCCGATTTTCGCAAAGGGCGGAAATTACATAATTCCCGACGCTTTAATCGGCAGAGCAACAAATGAAACCGTTGACTATTACATTGACAGCGCCTTGGAGGCTAATTTCAATATTCTTCGTATTTGGGGCGGTGCAAATTACGGCAGTGACTATTTTTACTCACAGTGCGACGAAAAAGGTATTCTTTTGTGGCAAGATTTTATGTACGCTTGCCTTATGTACCCGTTTTATGAAGAAGATTTCCTTGAAAACTGTCTTACAGAAGCTCGCCAAAATGTTAAGAGAATCAGAAATCACCCGTCGTTAGCGCTCCTTTGCGGCAATAATGAGCTTGAGGTTATGTTCTCATATATGCCGGAAACCTTAAAAATCGTAAAATGGTATAAAAAATTCTTCTACGAGATTTTGGCAGAGGAAGTTAAAAATATTGATGCGGATATTCCCTATATTCCCACTTCACCAATAGGTGAGGAGTGCAGAAAGGGCGTAACAGGTGACGCTTACGGTGACACTCA
>CAMFPJ010000044.1 GCA_945971755.1 uncultured Clostridia bacterium | reverse complement strand
ATCGCTCTGACCGGGCATAAAATCAATAACCTTGTGTTTGCAGTTTTCATCAAATTCACCCGAATGTGCGTCACTTATACCTGCAACGTGGCGCGCAAATTCAATTACCGAAATCTGCATTCCAAGGCAAATTCCGAAGTAAGGAATACCCTTTTCTCTTGCGTATTTACAAGCGGTAATCATACCCTCAATGCCTCTGCTTCCAAAGCCGCCGGGAACTATAATTCCGTCAATACCTTTAAGAATTTCTTCTGCTGTTTCTTCTGTGATTGTTTCAGAGTCAATCCAATGAATATTTACGTGGGCATTATGTGTGTAGCCGGCGTGTCTTAAAGCCTCTGCAACTGAAAGATAAGCGTCATGAAGCTGAACGTATTTACCGACAAGGCCTATATCTACAATTTCTTTTTTTGCCTTTATTACATCAACCATATTTGTCCATTCGGTAAGGTCGGGATCTTTGGTTTCAAGACCGAGTTCACGGCAAACAACGCTTGAGAAATTTGACTTTTCAAGCATAAGAGGTGCTTCGTAAAGATAGGGAAGAGTGATGTTTTCAATAACGCAGTCGGGCTTAACGTTACAGAAAAGCGAAATCTTTTGGAATATGGATTCTTCCAAAGGCTCGTCACAACGAAGAACTATGATATTAGGGTTAATACCCATTCCCTGTAATTCTTTAACCGAATGTTGAGTGGGCTTTGATTTGTGCTCGTCGGAGCCGCTTAAAAACGGCACGAGGGTAACGTGAATAAACAGGCTGTTTTCCTTGCCTACTTCAAGAGAAATCTGACGTACCGCTTCAAGAAACGGCTGACTTTCAATATCACCGATTGTACCGCCGATTTCCGTAATAACAACGTCTGCGTCTGTCTTTTTTCCTACTCTGTAAACAAATTCTTTAATCTCATTTGTGACATGCGGAATTACCTGAACGGTTGAGCCAAGGTATTCTCCGCGGCGTTCCTTGTTAAGAACATTCCAATACACCTTACCTGTTGTAAGGTTAGAGTATTTGTTTAAGTTTTCATCAATAAATCTTTCGTAATGACCAAGGTCAAGGTCAGTTTCAGCACCGTCCTCAGTTACATATACTTCGCCGTGCTGATACGGGCTCATTGTGCCCGGGTCAACGTTAATATACGGGTCCAGCTTTTGTGCCGCTACCTTTAATCCTCTCGCTTTTAATAACCTGCCGAGTGATGCGGCTGTAATTCCTTTTCCGAGTCCCGAAACAACTCCGCCTGTTACAAAAATATACTTTGTCATAGTTTTCCCTATCCTTTCTAATATATCTTTTTTCTAATTTTTATTTTCGCTGATTTTTCTTTCAAATCTTGATTTTTCCGAATTTTTAGACGGACAAACAGGATATTTACCGCCGAAACAAGCCGTACAAAAGCCCGTATCCCTGCCTGTGAGCAAACAAACATCTTTTGTTTCCAAATACCCAAGCGAATTTACGCCGATTATTTCCGCAATTTCCCCAACTGAATGTTTGTTTGCAATAAGTCCGTCTGCGTTATCAATATCTGTACCGTAAAAGCACGGTGCAACGAAAGGAGGGGCACTGATTCTCATGTGAATTTCTTTTGCACCTGCCGCTTTGAGCAAATCTACAATTCTTCTGCTTGTTGTACCACGAACAATGGAGTCATCTACCAAAACGACTCTTTTCCCGTTAATGACATCTTTGATTGGATTAAGCTTTATATTGACGCCTTTTTCTCTTGATGCTTGTTCGGGAGCAATAAAAGTTCTGCCGATATATTTATTTTTTGTAAAGCCTATTGAATACGGAATTTTTGATTCTAAAGAATACCCGAGCGCCGCTTCAAGGCCAGAGTCGGGAACACCGATTACTATATCTGCGTTTGCGGGGTGCGATTTTGCAAGAAAACGTCCGGCTCTTTGCCTTGCAAGGCTAACACTTGCACCGTCAATTACCGAATCGGGACGGGCAAAATAAATATATTCAAAAATACAAAGACTCTTCGGTGAAATACCGCAATGCTTTGTATCAAAACGAATTTCTCCGTTTTCTACTATTGCAATTTCACCGGGGAGCAAATCTCTGACAAATTTTGCATTGATAGCATCAAGCGCACAGGTTTCCGATGCAAAAATAATTGAGCCGTCATCTGTTTTTCCATAGCAAAGCGGCCGAAATCCGTTAGGATCACGAACCGCAATCAGCTTTGACGGAGAAGATATTACGAGTGAGTACGCACCCTGAATTTTATCCATTGCTGAAGAAACTGCATATTCAATGGAACTAAATTTAAGTCTTTCCTGAACAATTATGTATGCTATGACCTCTGAGTCGGTGGTTGTGTGAAAGATTGCTCCGTTTTCTTCAAGTTTAGCTCTTAATTCAAACGAATTTGTAAGGTTGCCGTTGTGAGAAAGTGCCATTTTCCCTTTGTTGTGATTTACAACTATGGGTTGTATGTTTTCTGCCTTATCGGAGCCGGTTGTGGCATAGCGAACATGCCCTACGGCAATATTGCCCTTGCCGAGATTTTTCAGGTCCTCCTGTGAAAATGAGTCTCCGACAAGTCCCGGTGACTTTTTTACGGAGAAAACACCGTCGTCATTTACAACAATTCCCGCACTTTCCTGACCTCTGTGCTGCAAGGCATAAAGTCCGTAATATGCAGTTTGCGCTACATCTGCAGAGTTTTTGGAGTAAATTCCGAAAACGCCGCACTCCTCGTGAATACTGTCTGTCATTTTAGAAAACCGTACTTTCTTTTATATTCAACAAATTACATTATTTTCCGCTTTCGCCGTAGTTTGAAAGCACACGTGCCGATGGGTCGTCCACATTACAACCTTCCCATTCTTTGTTGGGCATCCAGAAATCTGCAACCATTTCCGACTGTTCGGGGTAATACTTTTCAAAAATCTCACGGTATAAAAGAGATTCTTTTGTAAAGGGCTTTGCGTGTGTGTATTTTTCTTTCTTTTCCGAGAATTCTTCCTGTGTATAACAGCTTTCGGCATATTCTTTCAAATCGTCAACCATTGAATGTCCTACGGCGTCTGAAAATGCTGCTTTTTCGCGGTAAAGAATATCATGCGGCAAGTAATCACCCTCAAAAGCGTGACGCAAAAGATATTTGCCTTTGCCGTATTTGTTAAGTTTCATTTCAGGGTCAACGGACATTACATATTGAACAAAATCTAAATCGCCGAAAGGAACTCTTGCTTCAAGTGAGTTTACGGAAATGCATCGGTCTGCACGAAGAACATCGTACATGTGAAGTTCGCGAACTCTCTTCTGTGCTTCTTTTTGAAATGCGTCTGCGCTCGGAGCAAAGTCGGTATATTTGTAACCGAAAAGCTCGTCTGAAATTTCACCTGTCAGCAAAACTCTGATATCCGTGTTTTCGTGGATATATTTGCAAACAAGGTACATTCCCATACTTGCTCTGATAGTTGTAATATCATAAGTGCCGAGAAGAGTAATGACCGTTTCAAGACTTTCTAAAACATCTTCTTTTGTAATTATTACCTCCGTATGCTCACTGCCTATGTAATCTGCAACCTGTTTTGCATATTTAAGGTCAATTGCGTCTTCACTCATACCGATTGCAAATGTTTTGATAGGCTCTTTTGAACGTCTTGCCGCAACAGCGCAGACAAGTGACGAATCAAGACCGCCCGAAAGAAGAAAACCGACCTTTGCGTCTGAAATTAAACGTTTATCAATACCTGCAACAAGCTTTTCATGTATGTTACGGCAAACAGTTTCCAAATCATCGTGACAAACTTCACTTACCTTTGTAATGTCACAGTACTGAACAAATTTGCCGTCTTTATAGTAATGTCCGGGAGGGAAGGGCATAACTTTTTTAACAAGTTTTACAAGGTTTTTTGCTTCGGAAGCAAATACAATGGCACCGTTTTCGTCATATCCGTAATAAAGGGGGCGAATACCGATCGGGTCTCTTGCGGCAATGTATTCTTGAGTCTTGCTGTCAAAAATAATAAGTGCATATTCGGCGTCAAGCAGCTTAAACATATCAACGCCATACTCTTTGTAAAGCGGTAAAAGAATTTCACAGTCGGAGTCACTTACAAACGAATAACCTTTTTCAATAAGTTCTTGCTTTAACTTGTTAAAGCCGTAAATTTCGCCGTTGCAAACCACATAACTGCCCTCAAATTCAAACGGTTGCATACCGTCGGGGGTAAGGCCCATGATTGCAAGTCGGTGAAAGCCTAAAAGACCCTTACCTGTATCAATAATTCTGCTGTCGTCAGGACCTCTTGAAACAGTTTCCTGAAAGCTTTCCTTAAACGCACTAAAAGTGACACAACTGTCACAGTAACCCATAATTGAACACATATTGATTTCTCCTTAATATAAGTAATCAGCATTCAATAGGGCAAGTGCTGTTCTCGCGGTGCCACCTATTTTTGTACTTAAATCTCTAAAAAGATTTTCCCGACTGACGTACGGGGAACGTCTCGCTTACTCGGGTTACCTTTCAGCTTGAAGCTCGAAAAGTGTTATTCGCAAAGGCTTTACTGTACGCTCTCACCTAACCGTACTCTCTGTGAGCAAGTTCCTTTGTTACTTCTCTTTTCTCAAACGCTTTTAGTGTTATTTTTAATCGTATGTTGTTGTGTTTTCACAATATTCACATGAGCCTTCAATGTGCGTAAAAAACGCCTTTTTATAAAGTTCCTCGTGCTCAGGTAAATTGAAAATCAAATTTGTACTCTCTTTGTAAAAATACGTATTCCGGCTTTTTTGGTTATAATTGTCATTATCCATAAAGCACCTCAATTTATTTTACCGAGAAGAGCAAATCTGCGTATGACGGATACGGCCAGTATTCCTTTGAGGTCAAAGTTTCTGCCTGATCGCAGAAAGAACGAAGTTCGCTCATTTTTACAAGTAATGTATCGCGAATTGCATATCCTTCTTCTTCAACGTTTTTAGCGTCTTGAAGTTTGATAATTGCGTCTTCAAGTTCTGCTGTTTTAATGGCAATACTGTCGTTAAGCATAGAAAGCTTTTTAATGGTGCCTGTTTCGTATCCGCAGGGAATG
Source organism: uncultured Clostridia bacterium (assembly GCA_945971755.1). GTDB lineage: Bacteria > Bacillota > Clostridia > Oscillospirales > Acutalibacteraceae > Fimenecus. The sequence continues at coordinate 5,931 of CAMFPJ010000044.1, read as the reverse complement.
CTTTCGTCGGCAATTCGTTTGTTCTTTACTGCTTTTGCAAGGTCTGCAGTATATTTTGCTATGGCAGGTGATATTTCCGTCTTTGCCATATCAACCATCGTGTTAGCTTCAATAACAACTGTTTTGCAATAGTTTTCAAGAGTTATCTCATAACGTGAATGAAGCTCTTTTTCGGTGAATACCTTGTGAGAAATAAGCATTTCGGTATTCTTTTTGTCAAGAAGATGAGGAATTGCATCGGGAGTTGTGCGGTAGTTAAGAAGTCCTCTTTCTTCTGTTGCCTCTTTAATCCAAGCATCATCATAACCGTTGCCGTTAAAGATAATCTTTTTGTGGTCCTTAATTGTTTTACGAATCATTTTATCGAGTTCTTCTTTGAAGTTCTCTGCACTTTCAAGTCTGTCTGCGTAAATCTTCAAGCTTTCTGCAACTGCCGAATTGAGCATAATGTTTGCACAAGCAATGCTGTTTGAGGAACCCAGCATACGGAACTCAAATTTGTTACCCGTAAAGGCAAAAGGAGAAGTTCTGTTTCTATCTGTTGTATCTCTGTTGAACTTGGGCAAAACATCAACTCCGAGTTTCATTTGAGTTGTCTTTGCACCCTCATAAGGTGTATCGGTTTCAATCGCTTTCAATACTGCGTTTAATTCGTCACCGAGGAACATTGAAACAACTGCGGGAGGTGCTTCGTTTGCGCCGAGTCTGTGGTCGTTTCCTGCGGTAGCAACGGAAATTCTCAAAAGATCCTGATAATCGTCAACTGCTTTGATAACTGCGCATAGGAACAATAAGAACTGTGCGTTTTCATACGGCGTTTCACCGGGGGATAGAAGGTTAATGCCTGTATCGGTTGATATGGACCAGTTATTGTGCTTGCCGCTTCCGTTCACGCCTGCAAAGGGCTTTTCATGAAGAAGACAAACAAGACCGTGTTTTGCGGCAATCTTTTGCATAATTTCCATTGTTATCTGGTTATGGTCGGTTGCGATGTTTGTTGTTGTATAAATAGGTGCTAATTCGTGTTGTGCGGGAGCAACCTCGTTGTGCTCGGTTTTTGCAAGGATTCCCAGCTTCCAAAGTTCATCATTAAGGTCTTCCATATATTCGGCAACCTTTGGCTTTATTACGCCGAAATAATGGTCATCCATTTCCTGCCCTTTAGGCGGTTTAGCTCCGAAAAGTGTTCTGCCCGTAAATCTGAGGTCGGGACGCTTATCGTACATTTCTTTTGTAATAAGGAAATACTCTTGCTCGGGGCCTACCGATGTGCGAACGCATTTAACATCATCATTACCGAACAATCGAAGAATACGGAGCGCCTGCTTGTTAAGCGCTTCCATTGACCTTAAAAGAGGAGTCTTTTTGTCAAGTGCTTCGCTGCCGTATGAGCAGAAAGCAGTTGGAATGCAAAGTGTTTTTCCTTTAATAAATGCGTATGATGTCGGGTCCCAAGCGGTGTAGCCTCTGGCTTCAAAGGTTGCACGAAGTCCGCCTGAAGGGAAAGAGGAGGCGTCAGGCTCGCCTTTAATGAGTTCTTTGCCTGAAAACTCCATAATTACACTTCCGTCAGGAGCAGGGGAAATGAAACTGTCATGCTTTTCAGCGGTAATACCGGTGAGTGGCTGAAACCAGTGTGTGTAATGGGTTGCGCCGTTTTTCACTGCCCAATCTTTCATTGCGTTTGCAACTGCATTTGCAACGCTTATATCTAATGTTGCTCCTTCATCGATAGTCTTTTTAAGTGAATTATAGACATCTGATGAAAGGCTTGACTTCATTACTCTGTCATCAAAAACATGGCTTCCAAAAAATTCAGGTACAGTTTTCATAATATAAAATCTCCTTCAAAAAAATTCACCAAAAATATAAAGGCAACGACACCTTGGCCTAAACCAAAGACATCATTGCCTTTATAACGTTATAATTCTAACCCTAATAAGGGGATTAGACAATTCCTTGTGCTTCCATAGCACTTACAACCTTTTCAAAGCCTGCGATATTAGCACCTATAACATAGTTGCCCTCAAAGCCGTATCGTTTAGCTGCGTCGTCAATGTTGTGGAAAAGAGTAATCATAATGTCCTGAAGCTTTTCGTCAACTTCTTCAAGTGACCAACTCATTCTTTCACTGTTCTGGCTCATTTCAAGAGCAGATGTTGCAACACCGCCTGCGTTTGCCGCTTTACCCGGAACAAAGTAAACGCCTGCCTCCTGAAGATATTTTGTTGCTTCTTCGGTTGTGGGCATATTCGCACCCTCTGCAACTGCAACAGTGCCGTTTGCAACAAGGAGCTTTGCATCTTCAAGGTTAAGTTCGTTTTGTGTTGCGCAGGGAAGAGCAATGTCTGCTTTTATCTGCCAAACGCCTCTGCCCTCGTGGTATTCCGAATCAGGTCTGTAATTCTTGTATTCGGTGAGTCTTGCGCGCTTAACTTCTTTAATCTCTTTAAGCGCTGCAACGTCAATTCCGTCCGGGTCGTAAACCCAACCGGTTGAGTCGGAACAGGTAAGAACCTTTGCACCCAACTGATGCGCTTTCTCAATAGCATAAATTGCAACGTTACCCGAACCTGAAACTACTGCGGTCTTACCTTTAATATCAATGCCGTTTGATTTAAGCATTTCCTGTGTAATGTAAAGAAGTCCGTAGCCTGTTGCCTCTGTTCTTGCAAGTGATCCGCCGTAAGAAAGGCCTTTACCCGTAAGAACACCTTCAAATAAACCGCGAATTCTCTTGTACTGACCGAACATATATCCGATTTCTCTTGCACCGGTACCGATATCACCTGCGGGAACGTCAGTATTCGGGCCGATATATTTTGTAAGCTCTGTCATAAAGCTCTGGCAGAACGCCATAACTTCTCGGTCAGATTTACCTTTTGGGTCAAAGTCCGAACCGCCTTTACCGCCGCCTATGGGAAGACCGGTAAGAGAGTTTTTGAAAATCTGTTCAAAACCGAGGAATTTAATAATACCGATATTAACGGTGGGGTGTAAACGAATACCGCCCTTGTAAGGACCGATAGCAGAGTTAAACTGAACTCTGTAACCGGTGTTGACATGAGCGTTGCCTTTATCGTCAATCCACGGAACTCTGAATTTAATCTGACGCTCGGGATTTACAAGTCTTTCGAGTAAAGCGTCTCTTCTGTATTTTTCTTCATTTTCGTCAATAACCGGGCGCAGAGAATCTAAGACCTCTTTAACTGCCTGATGAAATTCAGGTTCGTTGGGATTTTCTTTAATAACTCTTTCTATAACCTCATCAACGTACGACATTTAATATCCTCCTAAATATAAAAAGACGCCTTAAACCCTTGGTGGATTTAAGACGTCATTGCCTTTATGCACATAATTATACAATCCGCTTTGTTGTTTGTCAACAAAAAAATCAAACTTTCCGCAATTTTGTAAAACCGACTGATTTTTGTTGCCTTTCCTTGACAATCAGTTATATATTATGTATAATTTTTACATGAGCAAAGGCGTTCATTTTGGGGTACGGGCAAGGTGTCCGTCTTATGAAGTGGGCGTTTTTATTTTTTATTAACCGTAAATACGAATATATTATTTTTTTATTTACTATTTTTAGAAAGCAGGTGCTTTATGAAATACACCAAAGAAGAGGTTATTCAGTTTGTAAGCGAAGAAGATGTTAAGTTTATCCGTCTTGCCTTTTGCGACGTCCTCGGTAAGCAAAAGAATATTTCAATTATGCCTGATGAACTAAAACGAGCATTTGAATTCGGAATTGCTATTGATGCCTCGGCGGTTGACGGCTTCGGCGGCGACGTTTATTCCGATTTGCTTTTGCACCCTGACCCTGACACTCTCTCGATTCTTCCCTGGCGGCCGGAACACGGCAGAGTTGTAAGAATGTTCTGCACGGTAACTTACCCTGACGGCAGAATTTTTGAGAATGATACAAGAAGTATTCTTAAAAAAGCAATAGATGAGGCAAACAAGGCAGGATATGAATTCTATTTTGGCGCTGAAGCGGAATTTTATCTTTTTAAGCTTGACGAAGAGGGCGAGCCAACAAAAATTCCTTATGACAAAGCAGGGTATATGGACGTAGCAATTGCCGATAAGGGCGAAAATGTAAGGCGTGAAATCTGCTTAACACTTGAGCAGATGGGTATTCACCCGGAAAGCTCACATCATGAGGAGGGCCCCGGTCAGAATGAAATTGATTTCCGTTATTCAGATGCACTTTCCGCCGCAGACAACACAATAACTTTTGCAACGGTAGTAGGTGCGGTTGCGGGAAGAAACGGTCTTTATGCAGACTTTTCACCCAAACCGCTTTCGGATAAACCGGGAAACGGACTTCATATAAATATGTCGGTTAAAGGCAAAGACGGCAGCAGCCCCATGACTTCAATGATTGCAGGTGTGCTTAATCACATTTCCGAAATGACGGCTTTTCTTAACCCAACAGACAGTTCTTATGAACGGCTTGGCAGTGACAAAGCTCCTAAATTTATTTCATGGTCAAGCGAAAACCGCTCCCAGTTAGTAAGAATACCTGCCGCATTCGGTGAATACAAGCGTGCAGAGCTTCGTTCGCCTGACCCGGCGGCTAACCCATATTTAGCGTTCGCACTTTTAATCTATGCAGGACTTGACGGAATTCAAAAATGCACCGAACTTCCGAGACCTGCTAACATTAACCTTTACAAAGCAGACGAAAAAACGCTTGCAGAGTACAAACGCTTGCCGCAGTCACGAGAAGAAGCTATTAAAATTGCAAAAAACAGTGATTTCATTAAAGAGCATTTGCCGGAAATAATGATAAAAACATACTGCAAATAATTTAGATGAATTCCGGAAAGGGGGGTGAAAAATTGATAAATGAAGGTCGTGCTTATGACGTTTTGGTTGTTTCTGCGTCTGAAAAGATGAATGAAGCATTGAAACCGCTTCTCAGCGGCGGACGTTACCGAAAAGTCTCATTTGCGTTAAGTGTTGCAACTGCCAACAGACTTATGCTTGAGAATACATACGATTTTATTATCATAAATTCACCGCTTCCGGACGATTTCGGTACAAAACTTGCAATTGATGCATCAGCCGGTAAAAGTACGGTGTGTATGGAGCTTGTGAAAACGGAACTTTACGATGACATTTGCGCAAAGGTGAGTGACTACGGAGTTTTTGTTTTACCGAAGCCCACTTCCGGGGCGACGGTAACGCTGGGACTTAAGTGGATGTCTTCCGCCCGAGAAAAACTTCGAAAGCTTGAAAAGAAAACCATGACAATTGAAGAGAAAATGGAAGAAATACGTATTGTCAACAGGGCAAAATGGCTGCTTATTGAGAACTTAAATATGACCGAGCCTGACGCCCACCGTTACATTGAAAAACAGGCAATGGACACCTCGTCAACCAAACGGGAAATTGCGGAAAACATAATAAAGACGTATATATGATTTTTAAGAGCAGTTTTTACTGCTCTTTTTTTGACGATAAAAGCTATCTTGTAACCGTTGCTCTTTTGTGCTTGTCAGTCTTTTTTCTTATTCTTCTTTTGACTGTTAATACTAACGGAGATGAAGGACTGAGCATAAATACATGTGCTTCTTTGTTAGTCTTTGCGGGTTCACTTATTTCAGGAGCAATAATAAGACTCGTTAGAAAGCAAAAATGAAAGAGAAGGTAAAACAGACTAAAAAATCCGAGATTCACAGAGAAAAGTGAATCTCGGATAATTTTTTGAGTAATTGTTCAAAACTCTTTGTTTTCTATGCCGCGGACAGTTGGGCAATCTTCTTCAAACGGTATTTGAAAATTATGCCTTCATTGCCTCTTCAACTGCAACTGCAACAGCAACTGTAGCGCCAACCATTGGGTTGTTGCCCATGCCGATTAAGCCCATCATTTCAACGTGAGCCGGAACTGATGATGAACCTGCGAACTGTGCGTCTG
>CAMFPJ010000043.1 GCA_945971755.1 uncultured Clostridia bacterium | reverse complement strand
CGCCCCTTACAGAAGAGCGCAGAAGAGAGCTTTCGAAAGAGGTTAAGAGTATGGGTGAGGAGTGCAAGGTTAAAATCCGTAACATTCGCCGTGATGCTATTGACCAGATTAAAGCGCTTAAAAAGGCATCAGAAATTACTGAAGATGATCAGAAAAACGCTGAAACAAAAATTCAGAAAATTACTGACGAGCTCGTTAAGAAAACCGAAGACGCCGCAACAACTAAAGAAAAAGAAATTATGGAGATATAATCGCTTATGGGTAGCAATTTGCTGCCCATAAATGCGTTAGAGAGAAATATGAAAAACATTCCTGAATTTTCCGTTCTTCCAAAACATGTGGGAATTATTATGGACGGCAACGGCAGATGGGCAAAGCAAAGAAATTTACCACGGTACAAGGGGCATATTGAGGGCGCGAAGACGTTTCGTAAAATCGGTGAATTTGCCGCTGATGTGGGTGTTAAATGCCTTACCTTCTATGCCTTTTCAACTGAAAACTGGAAAAGGCCTCAGGAAGAAATCGATGCTATTATGGCGCTTTTCCGCGATTATTTAATTGAAGCAGAGGAACGGTCTGCCGAAAATGAAGAAAAGGGCATACAGCTTAGATTTCTCGGTGACAGAAAGGGAATACCCGAAGATATTGTTGCAATGATGAATCACATTGAGTCAATGAGCAGCGACAAGTCAAAAGTCGTTCTGAATATTGCGGTAAATTACGGCGGAAGGCATGAAATTGCAAATGCCGTTCGCAAGATTGCAGAAAAGGTTAGAAACGGTGAAATGGATATATGCGATATTGACGAGGATACAATATCCGATTTACTTTACACTAAAGGGCTACCCGATCCTGACTTAATAATTCGTCCCAGCGGCGAGTGTAGGCTTTCAAACTTTTTGACGTATCAGTCCGCGTATTCGGAGCTTTGGTTTTCCGACGTTTTGTGGCCTGATTTTACGGAAGACGATTTTTTAGAGGCTCTGCGTGAATTTGAAAAGCGAAACAGACGCTTCGGTGGGGTATAAACTAATAGAAAATTGAGAGGATATTTTATATCATGAAAAAGAAAGTATTTGCAGGTATTCTTTGCGCGTTGGCAGGAATTACTGTTGTAGCTTTTAGAAATGTTGCGCTGTGGCTTTTCCCAATTGCCGCTGCGGTTGTCAGCTGTATGGCAACTTATGAAATCAACCATTCTTTAGGCATAAAAAACAAAGCGATGAATATTTTAACAGGCTTTGTGAGCCTTGTAATTCCTGTCAGTTTTGGCTTCAGAGACGCTATTTCAGCCTTTGGTTCCGATCTGGGTCTTAACTTAAAGCCCATGTATTTTATTTTACTTTACGGTCTTGCTTGTTTTATTATTATGCTTACAGACTTTGAAAACATCAAGTTTCACGATACAACGGCGGTAATTGTTACCACACTCGGTATTCCGTTTGCGATAACGATTCTGCTTTATTGCAATGAAATTGATGTTATTTTCCCAAATGCAGGCTATACAAAATCTCACGGTCTTTTCCTTATACTTTATGTAATGTTCTGCGCTTGGGTTACGGATACATTTGCATACTTCACAGGCAGTTTTTTAGGAAAACACAAGCTTTGTCCCAAAATCAGCCCTAAAAAAACAGTTGAGGGTGCTATTGGCGGCATAATTGGCGGAGCTGCAAGCGCAGTAGCTCTTTATGCGATTTTTGAGAATTTTGTATTCCCTGTTCCGCACAAAAGCTATTTGGCGGTTGCTTTGGTTTCGGCAGTGCTTTCTGCCGTGGGTATGTGCGGTGACCTTACATTCTCTGTGCTTAAAAGAAACTGCGGAGTTAAGGATTTCAGTAATCTTGTACCGGGTCACGGAGGTGTGATGGACCGCTTTGACAGTGAGGTCTTTGTACTTGTTGCGTTTTACGCTATAATTAACATTTTCGGAGTGACATTTTAATGACTACGAAAAATTTAAGTATTTTAGGCTCTACGGGCTCAATCGGTACGCAGAGTCTTGAAATTGCAAAAAAGTGCGGCTACTCTGTGTCCGCACTTTCGGCATATTCTAATGTGGAAATAATTGAACGTCAAATTCGTGAATTTAAGCCGAAAATTGCCGCTTTAGTTGACGAAAAAGCAGCAGAAGACCTTAAATTACGTGTTCGAGACACAGATACAAAGGTCCTTTCGGGACTTGACGGAGTGTGTGAGTGCGCGGCATATATTGGCGCAGACACGGTAATTAACGGAATTGTGGGAATGGCAGGACTTAAGCCAACACTTACGGCAATTGACTGCAAAAAGAAACTTGCTCTTGCCAATAAGGAAACGCTTGTTGCAGGCGGTCAAATTGTAATGAGCAAGGCAGAGGAAAAGGGCGTTCATATTTTGCCTGTTGATTCAGAACATTCCGCAATTTTTCAATGTCTTCAGGGAAAACCGACTAACAAGGCGCTGAAAAAACTGATACTTACAGCATCGGGCGGTCCGTTTTTCGGCAAAACCCGTGATGAACTTAAAAATGTAACTGTCAAAGATGCGCTTAAGCACCCGAATTGGTCAATGGGCGCAAAAATTACCATTGACTCAGCAACTATGATGAACAAGGGCTTAGAGCTTATTGAGGCGGCTTGGCTTTTCTCGGTTCATCCGTCAAAAATTGACGTTGTGGTACATAGGGAGAGTATAATTCACTCTGCTGTTGAGTATGATGATAATGCGGTAGTAGCGCAGTTGGGACTTCCCGATATGAAAATTCCCATTCAGTATGCGCTTACTTACCCTGAAAGGTTTGAGTCGCCAACGGAAGAACTCGATTTAGCAGATATTTGCAACTTAACCTTTTATAAACCCGATTATGAAACATTCAAACTTATAAATGTTTGCCGAAATGCACTTACTCGCGGCGGAATTACCCCCGCATTTGCAAACAGTGCCAACGAACAGGCAAATCTTATGTTCCGTGAGGGCAAAATCGGTTTTCTTGACATTGGTGACATTGTTGAAAGAGTAACGGGTGAAGCGCCTAATATTCCCGATTATACTCTTGAGGACATTGACGAAGCAGATAAACTCGCAAGAGAGTTAGTAATTAAATACGCAGAGAAGCGGTGATTATTTTGGAATTTCTTTCAAAGGCGTGGCCATATTTAGTGGCTATATTATTTTTTGGATTTTTAGTAGTGTCACACGAGTTGGGACATTTTACATTTGCAAAGCTTTTTAAGGTTACTGTAAATGAATTTTCTCTCGGCATGGGTCCTGCTATATTCAAACGCAAGAAAAACGGTACGGTTTATTCACTTCGCCTTTTACCTATCGGAGGTTTCGTCAGCATGGAGGGTGAGGACGAAGAAAGTACCGATGAAAATGCTTTTAATCGCAAAAAAGTTTGGCAAAGATTTATTATTGTTGCCGCAGGTGCGGTAATGAATTTAATTCTCGGTCTTATTCTTGTGGCAACGGTTCTTTCCATGGAAGACCTTATTGGTACTAATAAAATTTTGCACTTTTACGAGGGCGCAACGTCTGCTCAAACCGGACTTCAGAAGAATGATGAAATTCTCTCCATTGACGGCCACAGAATTTTTTCCGATATGGATATTTCATTTTTGATGACCCGTTCCGATGACGGAATATTCGATATGACAGTTCGCCGTGACGGAGTAAAAACAGAACTTCACGATGTAACCTTTAAGTGTGAAAAAGAAGATAAATACACCATCATCGAATATGATTTTATTATATTGGGTCAGTCACCCACACCGTTAAATGTTTTAACAAACTCATTCAAACGGTCTGCATCAATCGTCAGAATTGTTTGGCTCAGTCTTTTTGACTTAGTAACGGGTAGGTACGGACTTACCGACCTGTCAGGACCTGTCGGCACGGTCAATGTTATTGCTGACGCAACCGCAGGTGCGGTGCAAACTAAAGAGGGATTAAAATCTGCCCTTGAAATGATGGCGCTGATTTCAATTAACATCGGTGTTTTCAATCTTTTCCCGCTTCCCGCACTTGACGGAGGCAGACTGTTTTTCTTGTTAATTGAGGGCATTCGCAGAAAGCCCATAAACCCAAAATATGAGGGCTTTGTTCACGCTGCGGGTCTTGTGCTTCTTTTGGGACTTATGCTTGTTGTAACATTTAATGACATTTTAACAATAGTTAGGGGACATATTGCATGATTGAAAGAAGAAAGGCAAAAACAGTAAAGGTAGGAAACATTGCCTTAGGCGGTAACAACAGAATTGCAGTTCAGTCAATGCTTAATGTTCCTGCTCACGATGTTGACGGAAACGTAAAACAGGCGATTGAACTCGAAAATGCGGGTTGTGAAATTATTCGCTTGACAGTGCCCGATACAGCGGCGGCGAAAACTCTTTATGCAGTAAAGGAAAATGTTAACATTCCCGTTGTAGCTGATATTCATTTTGATTATCGGTGCGCCCTTGAGAGCGTTGCCGCAGGGGCGGACAAAATTCGTATTAACCCCGGAAATATAGGTGATGACAGCAAGGTTAAAGCAGTTGCAGACGCCTGTAAGCTTCACGGGGTTCCCATCAGAATCGGCGTCAACTCCGGTTCTCTTGAAAAGAACATTTTAGCAAAATACGGTTCTCCGACTCCGGAGGCTTTGTGCGAGAGTGCGTTTTATCATATTAGTCTTTTAGAAAAATTCGATTTTAACGATATTGTAGTCTCAATTAAATCGTCAGACGTTCAAAAAATGGTTACGTCTTACAGAATGCTTGCAAAAAAATGTGATTATCCGCTTCATTTAGGAGTAACGGAAGCCGGAACTCACAATATGGCACTTGTAAAGTCAAGTATAGGAATCGGTTCGCTTCTTCTTGACGGAATCGGAGATACAATTCGTGTTTCCATGACGGATAACCCGGTTAAAGAAGTAAAGGCAGGCTTTGATATTTTGAAAGCGGCAGGAATTAAGACAGACTGTGTAAGGCTTGTATCTTGCCCCACCTGCGGACGAACAAAAATTGATTTGATTTCACTTGCAAAGGAAATTGAAGATGCTTTGGCAAATTGTAATAAACAAATTACCGTTGCCGTAATGGGTTGTGTTGTTAACGGACCGGGGGAAGCCAAGGAAGCGGATATCGGCGTTGCAGGCGGTGACGGTTGCGGTGTTATTTTCAAACGCGGTGAGGTACTCAAAAAAGTGAATGAAGACGAAATAGTTACGGAGCTTTTGAAAGAAATAGACAGGATGTAATATATGGCAATATTCAAGGATTTATTTAGCGAACAATTAAATATAAATAATTACGCTGATATAATTTTTGCTGAAATTGTCCGCATGGAAACAAGCAAAGAAGATGTCACGGTGTACATAAATCCCTATAAAAAGTTGGGAGAAAACAGGCTCGGTGAAGTTGGGCAGATTTTGTCGTCAGAACTCGGCTTTTCATTGAGAATTGTGGAAGAAAATATGCGAAACGGATTTTTGCTCGGCGATATGGCACTTGTTGTGTCGATTTTGCGTGACAGAATTACGGTAACAAACGGCTATCTTAACGATGCTCAGTATTCTTTGGACGGTAAAAATTTAACGGTTCACCTAAAAAAAGGCGGAAAGGATATTCTTGAAGCTGCCGGCTGCGGAAAAGAAATTGAAAAGATTATTCAGCAAATTTTCGGCGTTGAAATTGAAGTGTCTTTTAGTCAGGAAGAGAATTTTGACTCACAATCAGCCCTTGATTCAATGCAGAAAAAGGCTGATGAGGAATATAAGCGTGAGCACAACATTCCCGAAGAATCTAATATCTCAGCAGACGTAACTCCGAAAGAACATATTTTGGTTGAGGGTTTTCCGCTATACTTTGAAACATTAAAACCTCTTTACGGCAACAAGGTTCGTTATAACAACATTGTAAAACTTCGCACAATCAGCATTGAAAGCGGAGCAGTTACCGTTTGGGGCAGAGTGTTCGGACTTGATGTTAGGCTTACAAAAGATAAGAGAAATACTATCATCACCTTTAACATTACAGATGACGATTATTCGTACAGCGTAAAAATATTTGAGGATACAGAGAAAGCCAAAAGTCTTCTCGACAATCTTTCAGATGATATGACTGTTGTGATTTACGGCAGAGTTACTTATGATAAATTTACAGGTGAAAACATTATCTCCGCAACATCAGTTAACTCCGTTAAAAAGATTATAAAGCAGGATAACGCTCCTAAAAAGCGCGTGGAACTTCACTTGCATACAAATATGTCACAGATGGACGGTATGACAGACGCAGGCAAACTTGTTAAACGAGCCGCATCTTGGGGGCATACCGCAATAGCGATTACCGACCATGGCAACGCTCAAGGCTATCCGGACGCTATGAATGCTGCTGAAAAGCTTGCCAAGGACGGCAAAGAAATTAAGGTCATTTACGGTGTTGAGGGTTATCTTGTTGATGATATAGGAAACCCTGACAAGTCTTATAAAGATTTACCAAGCTATCACATCATCATTTTGGTTAAAAACTCTGTGGGTCTTAAAAATCTTTACAAGCTTATCTCAACTTCAAATATTGATTACTTTTATAAACGTCCGAGAATGCCTCGTTCAAAAATAATTGAGTTCAGAGAGGGACTGATTGTGGGCTCTGCTTGCGAGGCGGGAGAACTTTACAGAAGCATTGTTTTAGGTGCTCCCGAAGAGGAAATCCGAAAAATTGCCGAGTTTTACGACTATCTTGAAATTCAACCAAACGGCAACAATCAGTTTATGGTTCGTTCCGATGACCCAAGGTACGCTCACATTCAGAGCAATGATGACCTTGAAGAAATCAACAGAAAAATTATTACTCTTGCGGACTCTCTCGGCAAACTTACTGTTGCAACGGGTGACGTTCACTTTATGGACCCCGAAGATGCAATTTACCGTGCAGTTTTAATGGCAGGTCAAGGCTTTAAGGACGCCGATATGCAAGCCCCGCTTTACTTTAAGACTACCGAAGAAATGTTGGAAGAATTTTCATATCTCGGTGAAGAAACAGCCTATGAAGTAGTCGTTGAAAACACTAATAAAATTGCGGATATGATAGAGCAGGTACGCCCTGTTCCGAAAGGTACATTCCAGCCGTCAATCGAAGGCAGTGAAGAAGAACTTCGCAGAATTTGTTGGGATAAGGCAAAGGAATGGTACGGCGACCCGGTTCCCGAGTATGTTTCCGAACGTCTTACAATGGAACTTGAATCAATTATCAAGCACGGCTTTGCCGTTCTTTATATCATTGCGCAAAAGCTTGTTTGGGATTCTGAAGAACACGGATACCACGTTGGTTCCCGAGGTTCTGTCGGTTCATCTTTTGTTGCAACAATGGCAGGTATTTCAGAGGTTAACCCGTTGGCACCCCATTACCGCTGTCCAAAATGCAAGCATACGGAGTTTTTCTTACACGGTGAATACGGTTCGGGTTTTGATATGCCCCCGAAAGATTGCCCCGAATGTCATATTCCAATGATTCGTGACGGTCACGAAATTCCGTTCCAGACTTTCCTTGGTTTCCACGGCGACAAAGCACCTGATATTGACCTTAACTTTTCAGGCGATTATCAGGGTAAGGCGCACAGATATACTGAAAAGCTTTTTGGCTCTTCACACGTTTTTAAGGCAGGTACAATAGCAACTGTTGCAGATAAGACTGCCTACGGATTTGTGAAGAAATATCTTGAAGAACGGGGCTTGAAAGTTACAAGAGCAGAAGAGGACAGGCTGACAAGGGGTTGCACGGGTATTAAAAGAACAACAGGTCAGCACCCCGGCGGAATGGTTGTTGTTCCCAATGAATATGACGTTTATGATTTCACTCCTGTTCAGTACCCTGCGGATGATACTGACTCCGACATGGAAACAACGCACTTTGACTTCCACTTCCTACACGATACAATTTTGAAGCTTGATATTCTCGGACACGATGTGCCGACGCTTTACAAGCACCTTGAAGATTTAACGGGAATACCCGTTATGGAGGTTGATGTTTGCGACCCCAAAATCGTAAGTCTTTGTACTTCGCCTGAGGCTCTCGGCGTTACAGCCGAGGAAATCGGCGTTGAAACAGGCACACTATCAATTCCTGAAATGGGAACTGAATTTGTCCGGGGAATGCTCATTGAGTCAAAACCGCAAAAATTCTCTGACCTTTTACAGATTTCAGGCCTTTCACACGGTACTGACGTTTGGCTTGGCAATGCGCAGGAGCTTATTAAAAAAGGCACATGCACCATCTCAGAAGTAATCGGTACCCGTGACTCTATTATGATTTACTTAATGCATAAGGGCTTAGAACCCGGAATGGCATTTAATATTATGGAAAAAACCCGTAAAGGTATTGTCGCAAAAGTCGGTTTCCCCGAAGGAGCAGAAGAAGCAATGCGTGAATGCGGTGTTCCCGAGTGGTATATGGAATCTTGTAAAAAGATTAAATATATGTTCCCAAAGGCACATGCGGCGGCTTACGTTATTGCGGCGCTTCGTCTCGGATGGTACAAAATCTATAAACCTGTTGAGTATTACACAGCCTTCTTAACTGTTCGCGGAGGAGACCTTGACGCAGCCACAGTTATGCGAGGTCACGCGGCAGTTAAAGAAAAAATGACGGAACTCGACGTAAAAATTAAGAACAGAGCCGCATCGGCAACTGAAAAATCTGCTTTTACGGCTTTGCAGGTTGTTAATGAAATGATGGCAAGAGGAGTAGAGCTTTTGCCTGTTGATATTTACAAATCAAAGGCAACCGAATACTACATTGAAGACGGAAAGATCCGTATGTCATTCTCGGCACTTTCAGGTGTTGGTGAAAATGCCGCAAAGGCCCTTGAAAAAGGCAGAGAAGACGGCGGCGGAGAATTCGTGTCAATAGATGATTATCAGTCAAGAACCGGTGCATCAAGTTCGGTTATTGCCGCACTTAGAGAAGCAGGAGCGCTTAAAGGGCTGCCTGAGTCTGCACAGATGTCACTGTTCGGTTGTTAAGGAGGGTTTTTATGAAAAAATCTAAACTCTGTATTGTAACTGCAATTTTATCAGCGATTTTAATTGTCGGTGCTGTTCTGGCCGCTGTGGGAGGCAGTACAATAATTAAAGACAGAAAATTGGTTAAGTCAGCAGAAACAAGAACTGCACTTGTTACAACGGTAATGCTTAAAGACGGCAGCAGAAAGTACGTGCTTTGGTACAATGTTGACGGTGTAAATTATGAGATAGATTATGACTTTAACAAAGACAATAATGACTATGTGGGCAAAGATATTACCGTTTACTTTACAAAAGACGCACCGGAGGACATTTTCATCGCAACAGAAAAAGCATATTTCGTAATTCTTTATGTGGGAATCTGCCTCACGGTTATTGCAATTATTTTGCTTTGTCTGATTTATATACCCATTTGCTTACATAAATATATTGTTAAGAACGGCAAAACAGAGCTTGTTAGAATAAATGAGATTGTTGATGTTATCGGCGGTCAGAAAATCATTTGTGACAGCACAAAAATAAGAGGTAAGAATGGTACTCCTTATAAAAGCTCGAGAGTTGGACGAAAAGTTTCGAATGACGTTATCAATTCCGCAGTTACTGTTTACTATCTTCCTGATAACAAACATTTCTATTACATAGATACAAGCACGATAAAATTCAAGGAGGGAGACGAATGACAGTATATATTATTCTTGGCGTTATTGCGGCTCTTTTGATAATAACTGCAATTCGTGCGGCTTTTTTCGTTCCACCGAAAAAGACAGTGTCTGAAAGTGTGCTTACAGATGAAACTGTTGACACGGACCGTTACTGTAAAAATCTTTCGGACGCAATAAGAATTAAAACTATTTCAAATTATGACCGTGATTTAGTAGATTGGAACGAGTTTGATAAGTTCCATAAGTTTTTGGAGGAGCGTTATCCGCTTGTTCACAAAACACTTTCCAAAACGGAGATTGCAGATGCTTCTTTAGTGTATAAATGGGAGGGCACGGACCCGACTCTTGATGGTATAGCACTGCTTGCCCATCAAGACGTTGTTCCCATTGCAGAGGGAACACTTTCTGATTGGACTCATGACCCGTTTGAAGGCTTTAATGACGGTGAGTTTATTTGGGGCAGAGGTGCAATGGATATGAAAAATCACCTGATTGCCGTAATGGAAAGCGTTGAACAGTTAATTTCTGATGGGTACAAACCTAAACGCACTATTTATCTTTGCTTAGGTCATAATGAAGAAGTAGTTGCAGCTCCTGACAACGGAGCAAAGCAAATTGCACAGTACCTTAAAGACCAGGGCGTTCATTTAGAAGCAGTTCTTGACGAAGGCGGTGCAATTCTTCCCGTTAATGTTAACGGTGTAATAAATTGCAATCTTGCAGGGATAGGTGTTGCCGAAAAGGGCAGTGTAAATTATGAAATCAGTGTAAATGCAAAGGGAGGCCACTCTTCACAACCTCCGAAGCATACGGCGCTTGGGCACCTTGCTAACGTTATTCGGGACATTGAAAATCATCAGTTCAAAGCAACAATGCCAAGATTTGTTTACGAGTTGTTCACCGAAATAGGTAAGCGTTGCAGTTACCCCGTAAGGCTTTTTACCTGCAATATTTGGCTTCTCAGACCGATTATTCTTAAAATAATGACAAAAATTCCCCCGGCAGCATCACTTATTCGTACCTGCACGGCAGTTACAATGGCTTCGGGCAGTCCGCAGTTTAATGTTCTTCCGCAAAAGGCAACGATTACCGTAAATTTCAGAACAATGCCGGGCGTTACTTTTGAAGATGTTGAAGAACATATAAGAAAGTCTGTCAAGAATAAAGATATTGACATTAAATTTTTAGTTGGTAAAGAGGCTTCCATGATTTCTCCCACCGACTCAAAAGCGTTTAAGACAATTAAAATGATCTGCGAGAGTGAGGACAGTAAAAATCTTGTGGCGCCGTTCCTTGTAATGGGCGGTACAGATGCTTACAACTATGAAAATGTTTGTGAAAACATTTACAGGTTTGCAC
>CAMFPJ010000042.1 GCA_945971755.1 uncultured Clostridia bacterium | reverse complement strand
ACACCTAAGCCTTCGTCGGCAGCGTCAGATGTGTATAAGAGACAGCTTATATTACAGTAATTTCAAGAAATTTTTACAAGGAGAAAGAAAAATGTCGGTAATCGGAATAATTTGTGAATTTAACCCGTTTCATAACGGCCATAAATTTTTAATCGAATCTGTAAAAAAAGATGCCGACACGGTTGTTTGCGTAATGAGCGGCAATTTCGTTCAAAGGGGAGAGCCGGCGATTGTCGATAAACGAACAAGAGCGAAAACTGCTCTTCTTTGCGGTGCCGATTTGGTAATAGAACTTCCTGTAGCTTTTTCCGTTTCCGGTGCTCAAGTTTTTGCAAGAGGGGGAGTAAAGCTTCTTGACTCACTCGGAGTTGTAGATAGAGTTGTTTTCGGAAGCGAATGCGGAAGTCTTGAAAAGCTGACAAATGCCGCAAAAGCCATCGAAAACAAAGAGGTTTGTAATGAAATATCAAATTTGATGCATACGGGTATAACTTTTGCCGCAGCACGTGAAAAAGCGGTAAGAGGAGTGTATGGTACTGAAACAGCCGACATATTACGAAATTCTAACGATATTCTTGCAATTGAATATATTTCCGCATTAAAGTACTTGCATTCAAAAATCAAACCGCAAGCTGTACTTCGAAAAAGCGTAGTACATGACAGTGTAGAAACAGACGGAGCTTTTGCTTCAGCTTCGCTTATCCGTGAAAAGATGTTGAACGGTGAAGACTTTGAAAAATATTTGCCGGAAAAGGCCGCTGAAATCATGAGAAATGCTGTTACTGAGGGAATTGCCCCCGCAGATTACGGTAAACTTGATATTGCAATACTTGCATTTCTTCGCAAGGCTGATCCGGAAGATTTTTCAGATGTTCCTGACGTTGCGGAAGGTATTGAAAACCGAATTATTGCGGCTGCGCGCAATGCAAAAACGATTTCTGAAGTGTTTGACAATGCAAAAACTAAACGTTATACCCACGCACGTATTCGCCGTATAGTTCTCTGTGCATTTTTGGGGATTAAAAATAATCATGTTGCTTGCGGTATGCCTTATATCCACATATTAGGATTTTCCGACAAAGGCAGAGAACTTTTGCACGATGCGATAAAAAAAGCAAGATTACCTATTGCTGTCAGGTTGAGCGATATTTCAAATCTCGGAGCCGCGGCTGAACAATGCTTTAAGCTTGAGTGCACTGCAACGGATATTTATAACTTAACGCTTCCAAATATTCGTAAGTGCGGAAAGGAAATGACAGACAGTCCGGTTGTTATTAAGTAAATTTTGCAAGATTTCTTGCAAAACACCTTGATTTTTATTGTTAAAAATAATATCATATTTGTAATATTTTTATGGAGATGTTTGTTTGAAAAACTTAGCTTTTGCAAAGACTGATATTTCAAATCTTAAGCTTTCAAAGGGCCACAAAAAAATTGCGGAGTATATTGCCGAAAATTATGACAAAGCGGCATTTATGACAGCGTCAAAACTCGGAGAAAAGGTTGGAGTAAGCGAATCAACCGTTGTTCGTTTTGCCTCTATTCTTGGTTTTAAGGGCTATCCCGAACTTCAAAAGGAACTTCAGCGTATGATTAAGTCAAAACTTACCGCGGTACAAAGAATGGAAGTTTCAGACAGCCTTGTAAGTGACCAAAATGCCGTTAAAAAACTTATGAGCGCAGATATTGAACTTATTCGTGACACGCTTGAAAATGTTTCACAGTCTGATTTTAATGAAGCGGTGTCGGCAATTAACAATGCAAGCCGTATTTATATTTTAGGTGTACGCAGTTCTGCCGCGCTTGCTAATTTTATGTATTTTTATCTTAATCCCGTTTTTGAAAATGTTGTTCTTGTGGATACAACAAGTGCAGGGGAGATGTTTGAACAGATGTTCAGAATCGGCAAAGATGACGTCTGTGTTGCTCTCAGCTTCCCGAGATATTCCAATCAAACTATAAATGCATTAAGATTTATCGGTGACAGAGGGTCCAAAATTATTGCAATTACCGATTCTTCCGAGTCGCCCATTGCAAAACTTGCTGACATTTTGCTTGTGGCAAAAAGCAGTATGGTGTCTGTTGTTGATTCCCTCGTTGCACCGTTGAGTCTGATAAATGCTTTAGTTGCTTCCGTTACTTTTTCAAGACGTGAAGAAGCATATAATAATTTTAATGAATTGGAGCATATTTGGGACGAATACCAAGTTTACGATATGCAGGACTGATTATGACAAAAAAAGTAATTGTAATCGGTGCAGGTGCCGCAGGGCTTATGTGCGCCGGCAAATGCGCCGAAAGAGGACTCTCTGTAACTCTTTTTGAGAGAAACTCCAGAGTCGGCAGAAAACTTATGATAACGGGTAAGGGTAGGTGCAATGTTACTAACCTTTGCACAAATGTAAATGAATTACTTGAAAATATTCCCGAAAACGGAAAGTTCTTATACGGCGCTTTTTCAAAATTTATGCCATCAGATATTATGGCTTTTTTTGAGAGTATGGGAGTGCCTCTCAAGGTTGAGAGAGGTAACAGAGTTTTTCCGAAAAGTGACAAGGCCGTTGACATTGTTGATGCGCTTAAAAGGTATGTGGATAAAACAGGCGTAAACATAGTTAATGTACGAATAAAAGATATAATAACCGAAAACGGTCAAGCTGTTGGCGTTTTTGATGAAAACGGTAATTCGTACTATGCAGATGCTGTTGTAGTTGCCACCGGCGGTATGTCTTATCCGCTGACAGGCTCAACGGGTGACGGATATGAATTTGCAAAAGGTGTCGGTCATACCGTTACGTCTCTTCGCCCTTCACTTGTGGGTCTTAAATGTATTGAAGGTTGGTGCTCGGGTGCTGCGGGGCTCTCGCTGAAAAATGTTGCTCTTACCGTTGAAGATACAGTTAAGTCAAAAATTATCTATAATGATTTCGGAGAAATGCTTTTCACCCACGTGGGTGTTTCCGGACCGATGATACTTTCATGCAGTGCTCATCTTCGTAATATGGAAAAGGGAAGGTATGTTCTGCACATTGACCTGAAGCCGGCATTAAGCGAAGAAAAACTGGATTCAAGAATTCTCCGTGAACTGTCAGAGAACGGTGCAAAATCCGTAAAATCTGCTGTTGCAACATTACTGCCTTCGTCGCTTGTCAGTGTTGTTCTTAAAAAGAGCGGACTTGCAGGAAACGAAAAGTGCGGGAATATAACAAAAGAAACAAGGCAAAATTTGTTACACACGCTTAAAGATTTAACGCTTACCGTATCTGAATTTTGCCCTATGGATGAAGCTATTGTTACTTCAGGCGGAATAAACGTAAAAGAAATCGACCCTAAAACCATGATGTCAAAAAAAGTTCAAAATCTTTACTTTATCGGTGAAGTAATTGATGTTGACGCATATACCGGAGGATTTAATTTAACTGTTGCTTTTGCAACGGGTTACCTTGCCGGAATAAGTATATAAACAAAGGAGATTTATTATGTCAGTAAATGTTGCGATTGACGGACCTGCAGGTGCAGGTAAGAGCACAGTAGCAAAAGGTGCTGCTGCAAAGCTCGGATATATTTATGTTGATACAGGCGCTCTTTACAGGGCTGTAGGAGTTTATGCTCTCAGAAATGGAATTGATACAAAAAACGCAGACGGTGTTTCGTCTCTGTTGCCTGAAATTTCTGTGGAACTTAAGTTTATTGACGGTGTTCAGCATGTGCTCTTAAACGGTGATGATGTTTCTGTTGAAATAAGAACTCCTGATGCTTCAATGGCTGCTTCAAATGTATCTGCTATTCCTGCGGTTCGAGCATTTCTTTTTGACTTACAGAGAGATATTGCTAAGAAGAATAATTGTCTTATGGATGGCAGAGATATTGGCACAGTTGTTCTTCCTAATGCTCAGGTTAAAATTTTCCTTACTGCCGACCCTGAAGAAAGAGCTATGAGACGGTATAAGGAACTCAAAGAAAAAGGCTCTGATGTTAAATATGAAGATGTTTTAGACGACTTAATCAAACGTGACTATCAGGATTCACACCGTGAAATTGCACCTCTCAAGCCTGCTGAAGATTCTGTCGTGTTCAATACAACGGGATACACATTAGAGGAGTCAGTCGCAAAAGTTATTTCAATAATTGAGGAGAAAACAAATGGCTAAAAGCGTAAATTTTGACTATTCAAAATTTCATAATTATAAGATGCTCGACAAAATAAGACCGATTTGCAGTTTGCTTTGTAAAACAAAATTCAAAGTGGAATTCAGAGGTCAGGAAAACCTTCAAAGAAAAGGCGGATTTATCATTGCTTCCAACCATGTTTCCGCACTTGACCCTATGTTTATCGGCTTGTCTTCAGACAGACTGTTTCACTATATTGCCAAGAAGGAACTTTTCGAGAATCCCATAATGGCAAAGGCAATTATTCACCTTAACGCCTTTCCTGTTGTAAGAGGAATAGGGGACATGGACGCTGTGAATTACAGTATTGAGCTTGTTCGCAGGGGTGAAGTGCTTTGCATTTTTCCTGAGGGAACACGTTCACCTGACGGTACGCCCAAACAGGCAAAATCAGGCGTTGGATATATTGCAAGAGCAACAAGAGCAGATGTTGTTCCCGTTGCAATATATATTGAAAAACAGGAAAAACAAGGAACTAAGGTAGTTGTTAATATAGGAACGGTTATTCCAAATTCGGAACTTGGATTTACGGAAGGCGGAAAATCAAAAGAAAACAAAGCTGCCGCAAAACTTATTATGGACAGAATTACTTCTCTTTGGGAGGAGTGTAAGTGAAAATTACGTTAGCAAAAACTGCCGGCTTTTGCTTTGGAGTTGACAGAGCCGTAAAAACACTTGAAGACTTAGTAAACAACGGAGAAAAGGTTTGCACACTCGGACCTATCATTCATAACCCGCAGGTTGTGAACTATTTTAAGGAAAAAGGCGTTGATATTATCAGCGATATTACCGACCATAAAGGCGGGACAACAGTTGTTTTGCGTACTCACGGTGTTGAAGCTACTATTCCCGAGTACTGTGAAAAAAACGAGATTAAGTTTATTGACTTGGCTTGTCCGTTTGTAAAAAAAATTCATAAAATAGTTCTAAAAAATACAGCGGACAATTCTCCGCTTTTAATTGCAGGCGATAAAAATCACCCTGAAGTTATAGGTATCAGAAGCAGGGCGAAGGGTGAATCTTTTACTTTTAATTCAGCACAAGAACTTGAAAATTTACTTAATTGCAATACTTCATTAAAAAATGAGCATATAATTATGCTTTCACAGACAACATTTAGTACAAAAGAGTGGAAAAAATGTGTAGAAATTGCAAATTTACTATGTACAAATGCAATAATTTTTGATACAATATGTAATGCGACCGAAGAAAGACAGGCAGAAGCTCTGTTATTGTCAAAGAAAAACGACGCTATGATAATAATAGGCGGCAGGACAAGTTCAAACACTGATAAGCTCAAAGCAGTTTGCGAGCCCCACTGCCCGACTTATTTGATAGAAACCGCTACTGAGCTTTTGGACATAGACTTTAGCGGAATCGAGTCAATAGGCGTTACTGCGGGTGCATCAACTCCCGACAGTATAATTAAGGAGGTAATAAACACAATGTCCGAAAATGTAAAAGAAGTAAATCAAATGGATGATTTTGAGCAGTTGCTTGAGGAATCATATGAGCAGGAGAGTAACAGCAAATATGTTGTTGGCACAGTGGTTGGATTTACTAACACAGAAATTCAGGTAGAGATTCCCGGTAGGAAACACGCAGGTTACGTTCCGTTTGATGAGTACAGTGACGATCCTACAGCTAACCCAAAAGATGAGCTTAAGGTTGGCGATGATATTAAACTTATTATTATGTCAACAAATGACGTTGAAGGCACAATGAAACTTTCAAAGCGTCTTGCTGATAGAGGTGCTATTTGGGAAAACCTTGAATCTGATGATACTGTCCGTGAAGGTAAGGTTACAGGAATTGTCGGTGACAACAAAGGTGTTTTTGTACAAAGCGGCGCCATTAGAGTTTTTGTTCCCGCTTCGCTTGCTAAGGCTCACAGAAATGACAGCCTTGAAGAATTAGTCGGCACAAATGTTGAATTCAAAATTATTGAAGTTGATAAAAACAGAAGAAGAGTTGTTGGTTCAATCCGTGAGGTTGCGTCTGCAAAGCGTAAAGAAATTGAAAACGCTTTCTGGAGCACAGTTGCCGAGGGCAATACATACACAGGCACAGTCAGAAGTCTTACAAACTACGGTGCATTCGTGGACCTTGGCGGTGTTGACGGTATGATTCATATTTCTGAGCTTTCCTGGACAAGAATTAAACATCCGTCAGAAGTTGTTAATGTTGGAGATACAGTTGAGGTTTACGTTAAAGCTCTTGATACTGAAAATAAGAAAATCTCTCTCGGTTATAAAAAGATTGAAGATAATCCGTGGGAAATTCTTAAGCGTGACTATCCGGTTGATGCTGTTGTTGATTGCAAGGTTGTGAGCCTTACATCATTCGGTGCATTCGCACAGGTTATTCCCGGTGTTGACGGACTTATCCATATTTCACAAATTTCTTACAAGCACATCGGTACACCCGCTGAAGTTCTTAAAGTCGGTGACATCGTTAAAGCAAAGATTATGGAAATTGACTTTGATAAGAAACGCGTTAGCCTTTCAATCAAAGCACTTCTTGACCCTCCCGCAATTGAGGAAGTTGAGGTTCCTGCAGAGGAAACCCCTGTAGAAGAAGCTCCTGTTGAGGAAACAGTTGCTGAAGAAATGCCTGTAGAAGAGGCAGCAGAAGAATAATTGGCATTAGTTCAAAATGCTCAGGTCAGATGTGATGCCGTGCACCGTCTGACCTGTTTTTTATGAGGTGTTTTATGAAAAAGACATTATTAGTTTTTACGAGTTTTGCGGCAGCAGTAAGTGCCGCTGCTACCGGAACAGTTGCTTATCTTAAGAAAAAGGACATTTGCCCAAGATGTGAAGCAAAAAAGAAAATCGCAAGCCTTCACAGAAACTATAAAAATGATTTACCCTATGATAACGGAACTTGCCTTACGCCACCTATGGGTTGGTCCAGCTGGAATTGTTTCAGAAATAAGATTGATGAAAATGTAATTCTTGATATTGCAAAGGCAGTAAAGAAATCAGGCCTTGCAGACGCAGGGTATGTTTACATAAATATTGATGACTGTTGGCAGTCGTCAATGAGGGATGAAAACGGCAAACTTCAAGGTGATCTCAGTACTTTCTCCCACGGTATTAAATGGCTTGTAGATGAAGTAAATGCTTTGGGACTTAAACTTGGAATTTACTCATCGAACGGCACACTTACCTGTGAAGACCTGCCTGCTTCACTGAATAATGAGAGGATTGATGCTGACACTTTTGCAGAATGGGGCGTAGAATATTTCAAATATGATTACTGCCACAATGTTCAGTTGCCGACCGCCGCTCCATATATTGACAGTATTACCTTGAGCGGTAACGGTATTGACGGAGAAATAGTCTATAAGGCTGCTGATGCAGTTCTTTCAGGTGAAGCAAAAGTTGTTTTTGAAGATAACGGTAACTCTTACGTTAAAGGTCTTTGCAGCGGAATAGGTACAATTACTTTTAATAATGTTGAAGCTCCGTCAGATGGTAAATATGTATTTACTATTGTTTTGAAGAAATATGACAGCGATGCAAAATACTGTATTGCGACTGTTAACGGAAAAGAAAAGTATGAAATTCTTGTTCCCGAGAATAAAGCCTATTCAAGAGAGGGCAGACATCAAATTCTTATTGATCTTAAAAAAGGCGTAAACACAGTTTCACTTACAAACCCCGTTGGCTCTGAAATGGACAGTGCCGCACTTCTTTATGAAAGAATGGGTAAAGAGCTTAAACGTGCAACAAAAGAATACGCTGAGAAAAACGGTGCTCCTGAAAAGAAAATTGTATTTTCTATTTGCGAATGGGGTAAAAACAAACCTTGGAAATGGGGCGGCAGCGCAGGTAATATCTGGCGTACTACATTTGATATTTTCCCGAGCTGGGCTTCTATTCTCAGTATTTACGAAATAAATGTAAGACTTAATAAATATGCCCGTCCGGGTGCGTTTAATGACCCTGATATGCTTGAAGTAGGCAACGGCAATTTATCGTTTGAAGAAAATAAGTCTCACTTTACTCTTTGGTCCATGATGGCTTCGCCGTTAATTCTCGGTAATGACATTCGTAAGTTTGTAAATCCTGACGGAACAGTTGATAAAGAAAACAGAATTTTGAAAATTCTTACCAATAAAGACGTAATAGCAATTGACCAAGATAAGCGCGGTATTCAGTGTGTAAGAGCAAAAACAAACGCATTAACAGATGTTCTTGTTAAGCCTCTTGAGAATAACGAAGTTGCATTGTGCTTCTTCAATAAGGGTCTTGGTAAGTCAAATATGTCTTATACTGTTGAAGAAATTCAAAACATAGTAGATGTTACTTTACCGAAAGCAGATAAATATGTTTGCAAAGAACTTTGGAGCGGGGAAACATTTGAAACTTCAAATGAAATCAGCGGTCAAGTGCCAAGCCACGGCGTTCTTGTATGGAGAATTTCAGCTGTGACAGAATAAAATCTGCAATGTCAAACAGGCAAAACGACATAAACGAAACTAAATACCAGCAAGCAGAAAAAGCTAATGATATTTGCCCGAATAAGTTGTATTTCATTCCTGAATAATCCCAAACATTCATTTGGAATACTCTGTTTACGATAAGTCCGACTGTTAATTCAAGCGCCACAACGGAAAACATACCGAAAGCTGCACGAATAAAAGATGACTTGTCTTTGAGGTAAGTGTTAATAATATAAAATGAAAGAAATGCCGCGCCTCCGGTAAAAGCCATTGACCAATGTGTGTAGCCTCTTGTGCTGATTTCTATAATTGGGTAGAATATGCAACCAAATAAGAATACGGAAAAATAAATTCCGATTTTTTTCATAAAATCACCGTGATTATTTTACCCAAAAATATCTATTTATTTATCTTTAAGGAGAGAAAATCGGTGACTGATTTTGAAATCAAAAAAGCCCGTGCAGAAGAGCTAAGAAAAGAATTGAATCATCATATTTTCAGGTATTATGTTGAAAATGAAAATGATATTTCAGACTTTGAATATGATATGCTGATGCGTGAGCTTGTCAGTATTGAAGAAGCATACCCTGAATTGCTGACTCCCGATTCGCCAACACACCGTGTAGGCGGTCAAGCTGACGGGCAGTTTGAAAAGGTTGTTCACACCGTTAAAATGGAAAGTCTGCAAGACGCTTTTGACATTTCTGAAGTTGAAGATTTTAACAGAAGAGTTACCGACACCGTAAAAAATGTAAGTTATGTAGTTGAACCCAAAATCGATGGATTGTCGGTTTCTCTTGAATATGTAAACGGCGTATTTACAAGGGGTTCAACAAGAGGTGACGGTAATGTTGGAGAAGATATTACTGCAAATTTAAGAACTGTCAAATCAATTCCTTTAAGACTAAAAAAAGATGTACCTTTTATTGAGGTCAGAGGTGAGGTTTATATGCCTCGCAATGTGTTTTACAAGATTGTTGAAGAACAGGAAATTAACGGTGAAAAATTATTCAAAAACCCACGTAATGCGGCAGCAGGCAGTCTCAGACAAAAAGACCCCAAAATAACTTCAAAACGTAATCTTGATATTTTTGTGTTTAACATTCAGCAAATTGAGGGTAAAGAGCTTAACAGTCACTTTGAATCACTGGAATATATTAAAGAACTTGGTTTCAAGACGGTCCCGTTCTTTACTAAATTTGACAATATCGGTGACGTGTTAAAGGAAATTGACCGAATAGGCAGCATAAGATATACATTGCCTTTTGATATTGACGGCGCTGTTATTAAGGTGGATGATTTTTCACAGCGTGAAGTCCTCGGTTCAACAGCTAAAGTACCCAGATGGGCGCTTGCTTGGAAATATCCTCCCGAAGAAAAGGAAACAACTCTCCTTGACGTTGAAATCAATGTAGGAAGAACGGGCGTTTTAACTCCCACAGGTATTTTTTCACCTGTAATTTTGGCGGGAACAACCGTCAGCCGTGCAACTCTTAATAATGAAGATTTCATTAAGGAAAAAGATATAAGAATAGGCGACACCGTTTTAATTCGAAAAGCGGGAGACATCATACCTGAGGTTGTTTCGGTAGTTGCTCACTGCAAAGATTCAGTACCGTTTGAATACCCGAAAAACTGTCCGTCCTGCGGTGCACCTGTCTTTCGTGAAGAGGGTGAGTCGGCTGTGAGATGTGATAACCCTGACTGTCCGGCACAGCTTTTGAGAGTTTTAATTCATTTTTGCTCAAGAGACGCCATGGACATTGACGGCCTTGGAGATGCAGTTGTTGAAACATTTGTGAATCAGGGCTTAATAGGCAAAATTTCTGATATTTACCGTCTTGATTACGAAAAGATTTCGCAGCTTGAGGGTATGGGAAAAAAGAGTGCCGATAATATTCGAAATGCAGTTGAGAAGTCAAAACAGAATGATTTATCAAGGCTGTTGTTTGCATTTGGCATACGTCATATAGGTCAAAAGGCTTCGAAATTGTTAACAGATAAATTCGGCACCCTTGATAATATTATGAACGCATCAAAAGAAGAAATTTTAACCATAGACGGATTTGGCGAAGTTATGGCTGATTCCGTAATTGAATTCTTTTCACTTGAACAGACCAAACAGATGATTTCAAAACTTAAAGAATTCGGTCTTAATATGGAAAGTCAGCGTGAAATAAAAGATAACCGTTTTGAAGGTATGACCTTTGTTCTTACAGGTACTCTTACAAACTTTACCCGAAATGAGGCACAGGAGATAATTGAATCTTACGGCGGAAAAGCCGCTTCCTCTGTGTCAAAGAAAACAACTTACGTTTTGGCAGGAGAGGCAGCAGGTTCAAAACTGAAAAAGGCAAATGAACTTGGGGTCAAAGTGATTTCAGAAGAAGAATTCGGG
>CAMFPJ010000041.1 GCA_945971755.1 uncultured Clostridia bacterium | reverse complement strand
ACTATTGACCCGGCGGTTTCGGTTGAATGTGCCGAAATGATTAAAGCAAAGGGCGCACAGTTTGCAGACTGCCCCGTTGTAAAGAGTAAGCCCGCCGCTATTGACGGCACTCTGGGTATCCTTATCGGTGCTGACGAAGAACTTGTTCCGACCATCAAGCCGATTCTTGCATATATGGGAAATAACATTAAATATATGGGCGGCAACGGCAGAGGACTTGTAATGAAAATCTGCTCAAACGCAATGGTAGCCGCAGTTCAGAACGGTGTTAACGAAACAATGGCGCTTGCTCAAAAATGGGGTCTTGAAATTGACGATTACGCCGAAGCAATTTCTTACGGCGGCGGCAAAAACTTCTATTTGGAGCTTCAGAAGGATAATCTTAAGGCAGAAAATTGGACAACTGCATTTTCCCTTGAAAATGAGCATAAAGACCTTGGAATTTGCACTCGAATGGCAGAGGAGGTCGGCTTTGATATGCCCGGTCTTAAGGTGTGCAAAGCAGTTTATGACAAGGGTATGGAACTTGGAATGGGCAAACTCGACTTCCGTTCAACTTATAAAATTGTAAAGGGTGAGTAATTTGCTCGAAAGATTAAATAAGGTTAACGATGTAAAGGTTTACTCTGTATTTTCACCTGACTTTAAGGCGTTCGGCAGGGTGCTTTCAGGTTATGATTTTTCCGATTTAGTTACATATACGGAAGAAAACACCGAAATTCCCGAAAGCGGAAATATCTATGTCCCGTCAGTAGAAAAAATGGAAAATTACCCGATATACGAAACTGTTAAAAATACGGTTTTCGGTGAAAGCCCTATTCAAATCGGCTACTGTAACGGAAGAAACACAACATATAACGGCTTTGAATACCACAAATCACCTGAAATCAATGTTGCGGTAACAGATTTTATGCTGGTTCTCGGCGCAAGCTATGAAATCGAAAATAATACATATAAAACCGAACAGGCAAAGGTCTTCTTTGTGCCAAAGGGTACTGCCGTTGAAATGTACGGAACAACTCTTCATTTGTCACCTTGCAGAGTGTGTGACAGCGGCTTTAAGGACGTGGTAATTCTCCCTAAAGGTACAAACACACCTCTTGAAAACAAAATAATTACCGATGAAGAGTCGAAACTTCTTTTACAAAAAAATAAATGGGTGATTGCACACCCGGAGCGTGAACCTCTGATTAAGCAGGGCGCAGTCGCAGGTCTTATCGGTGAAAATAAAGAACTTAAATATTAACGGAGAAAATTATGTCAAAATTTAATGTAGCCTATGTGCCAATCGGTGTACCCACGTTTCACCTTGAAAGCGCACAAATTGAGTTCAAAAAATCAGCAGAACTTCTTTATTCTTTAACGGATAATTTGTCGGTACCCGATGAAATGCTTTTGTCTATTGATAAGTTAAATGCGTTTCTTGATACTGTTAATCCCGATTTAATAGTGCTTCAGAATATCACATTTGCAAATTCTGCATATACTGCCGAAGTTCTTCGCAAATTCAGTTGCCCGATTTTGCTTTGGACTCTACGCGAGCCTGTAATTGACGGCGGCAGACTCCGTCTTAATTCCCTTACAGGTGCATATTCGGCGGCTAATACTATTAAGCAATTTAGAGATGAGCCCTTGCAGTACGTTTTGGGAGCACCCGAAGAAGAAAAGGTGAAAGCAGAGTTAAATTCAGTAATAAGAGCCGCAAAAGTTAAGAAAGAACTTCGTTCGCTCAACATAGCTTCGGTGGGGCACACTCCGCAGGGCTTCGGCTTCGGCAGAGCCCTTGACAATGAAATGTTAAAAACCTTCGGTACAAATCTTATTTCTGTTGAGGCAAGAGAACTGATTGATTCTGCAAAATCATATACAGATGAAGAAATATCGGAATATCTTGCCGATGCTGAAAACAGAATGTTCGGACTGGAAAGCACTCCTGAAAGAAACCGTAAAGATTTTGCAAGGCTTTATAAGGCTTACGGTGAATTTGTGAAAAAGAATAATATCGGCGCGTTGTCTTCACGCTGCTGGCCTGACTTTTTCACTGCATTCGGCACACCTGTTTGTGCGGTACTTGCTATGCTTAATGATATGGGAGTATCAGCCTCTTGTGAGGCAGATACTTACGGTGCTTTGTCAATGTATATCGGTCAAAGTCTTACGGGCATGCCCGCATTTTTCGGTGATCCTGTCTCTCTTGACGAAAAAGAGAATACCATAACATTTTGGCATTGCGGTACTGCCGCTTGTTCATTGGCACGTGAAGATACAGGGGCACAGACAGGCGTTCACTGCAACCGTAAAATCGGTCCGACAATGGAATTCGGTTGCAAACCCTGTGAAAAAGTTACGGTGTTCAGAATCGGAAAAGATGCAAATGGCAATTTCCGTATGTTCTTATGCAGCGGTTCTGCCCTTGACAAGCCAAAGCAGTTTAACGGAACATCAGTAGTTGTTAAAACTGAAAACAATGCCGAAAAAATCGTTAAGTCAAGCGTAAAAGCAGGCTTTGAGCCGCACTTTGCCGTAATTTACGGTGATGTTAAAGCGGAACTTACCGCTCTCGGTGAGATGCTCGGTATAGAAATTTGCGAATTTTAAGGGAAAACAATGCTCGGTAAAATTTTATTTCTGATTGTAATATTTTTATCCAATATCATACAGTGCATTACAGGGTTTGCGGGAACAGTTCTTGCTATGCCGTTTTCCGTAATGCTTGTTGGGTTCGATACAGCAAGACCCGTGCTCAATATACTCGGGCTTTTGGCGTCTGTATTCGTTCTTGCTGCGGGTTTTCGTTATATTGACAAAAAAGAATTTCTGAAAATTACCTTTATAATGGCGTTGGGTATTGCGGTGGGAATTCCGCTTAAAAATTACCTTTCAGGCTTAGGTGCGGTGCTTTACAAAATTCTCGGATTTCTTGTAATTTTGTTTGCAATAATGAATGCGTACTTTTTCTATTCAAAAAAAGAACGCAAATCAATGCCCAAAGCGGTTGAATATTCTTTGCTTTTACTTTCGGGTGTTGTGCACGGAGTATTTGTCTGCGGCGGACCGCTTCTTGTGACTTACGCTTCCGTAAAACTTACCGATAAAGACAAATTCCGTTCAACTCTCTCGGCAGTTTGGGTAATTCTTAACGGAATTATTGCCCTTGACGATTTACGGGGCGGAGTCTTTGCAGGTGAAATTCTTTCCGTTACGGGAATAAGTGTTCTTGTGCTTATTTTTGCTTTGATTGTGGGTAATTTGATTTACAAAAAAATGAGCAGAAAAGCATTTCTTAATCTAACGTACATTTTAATGGTAATCAGCGGAATTTCGCTTCTTTTGAAGTAGGTGAATTATGAAAACAGGGCTTAATATGCGCTCGGTGAAAAATGAAAACAGAAGTTCAGTTCTTTACCTTTTGCAAAAGAACGGTTCAATGAGCCGTAAAGAGATAGCCGAAAGATTAGGGCTTACTCCTGCCGCAGTAACAAAAATTTGCAACGATTTAATTTCTTGTGGCATACTTAAGGAAACGGGAGAAATAAGTAAAGGCGGAAAAGGCAGAAAAGAAATTTTGCTTTCGCTTAATTTCGGTGAAAAATATGTTCTCGGAATAAATGCGGAAACAACTCATATAACGTATTCGCTTTCCAAACTTTCGGGCGAGGTTTTATCCGTTACGACTTCACCCTTTACCGACAACATTGATGCGGTACTTGAAAAAGCGGAAGAATTATTGTATGATAACTTCATTGATAACAAGCGCATTTTTTCGGCAGGAATATGTGTTGTGGGCTCTGTTTCGGGAAAAGGCTACGGCCTTTGGAATTGTCAGGAACTTTGTAATAAAATATCTTCAAAATATTCTGTCCCCGTTACTGCCGAAAATAATGTCAGAGCCTTTGCTCAAAGTGAAATGCTTTATTCCGGCGGCTACGGTAATGAGTCTGTGCTGTTTTTCAAATGGGGTCCCGGTATCGGCTCGGCAATATGGGCTGACGGAAAAATCCTTTCGGGTAATGATAAGGGAATTGCGGAAATCGGCCATTACATTGTAAACCCTGCAGGTAAAAAATGCCGTTGCGGCAGATACGGTTGCCTTGAAACGGAGGCAGGTGAGGAGGCACTTGTTGCACTGACAAATCTTCCGCTTAAAGAAATAATAACCTCACAAAGTGAGGATGTAATTAACATTCTTGATGAAAAAATAGATATCGTTGCACTTGCACTTACTAATACCGCAACAATTCTCAATGCAAAAAAAATTGTCCTTTTCGGCTCGGTTTTCTCGAACGAAACAGTGGTAGAAAAACTGAAAAGGCAGTGCATAAGATATAACGGCAATTTAACTGCCGATATGATAATCACAGCAAAACTTAATGAAAAAATAGGTTATGCGGGTCCTGCGGCAATTTGTGCAAAGAAATTTTTCTTTGAATTGCAGGACAGTAACTAAAGAAAAGGGGATTTATATGGAAGAAAAAGCACTTACTCACGGCATAAAACTAAGGGATAGAATAGGTTATGCGCTGGGTGACACAGCCGGACTTTTAACGTTCGGTCTTATCTCGTCTTTTTTGCAGATGTTTTACACGGACACCTTGAAAATTGACCCTGCAAAAATTGCAGTTCTTTTCTTGGTGGCAAGAATTTGGGACGCTGTCAATGACCCAATGTGGGGCGCATTTATTGACTCCCGCAAACCTACAAGATACGGAAGATTCCGTCCTTACATTTTGGGTGCGTCAATTCCGCTTGCAATATCATCACTCTTTATGTTTACCGATTTACCGCTTGTAATAAACAATTTCTTCGGTACAAATATTGCTTGGTCAGAGGGTCAGTACCTTGTTTACGCTTACATTACATACATTTTCTACGGTATGATGTACACGGGTACAAACATTCCTTACGGTTCACTTGCGTCAGTTATTACCGATGATGAAATTGAACGTTCTTCACTTTCGATGTGGCGTTCGGTGGGCGCAGGTATCGGCGGACTTCCCGCACAGATTCTTATGCCGATTTTCGTTTACACTACGGTAATGGTGGGTGATACACAAATCAAACGGCTTGACGGTATGAAAATGTTCTATTCCGTTGCAGTATTGGCTGTTCTTACTATAGTTGTATATTATATTCACTTTAAGAATACAAAAGAGAGAATTGCTCCTCCCAAGAAACAGAAGCAGGAGGGCTACAATGTATTAACTACCGTAAAATTCCTTCTTAAGAATAAACCCTTTATTGCACTTTGTGTTGTTTCAATGCTTCTTATTGCATTCCAGATGTACACACAGACAAACTACAACTATCTTCTTAAAAACTATTACGGAAAACCCGGACTTTATATGTTCGTAACAGTATTTACTTATCTTCCTATGGCGATTTTCCTGCCGTTTATGGGCAAACTTATCCGTAAATTCGGTAAAAAAGAGATTTGTGCAGTAGGTATCGGCTTTGCAGCGGTAGTCAATCTGCTTATGTTCTTGCTGAAGTTTACACCGTTTGCAACAAATCCTTATCCGTTCCTTGTTCTCACTTTCTTCAGCGGTGCAGGTCAAACCTTCCTTGTCCTTGAGGTTTGGGCTTTGGTTATGGATGTTATTGACTATCAGGAGCTTCTTTCAGGCAGACGTGAAGAAGGTACAAGCTACGCTTTCTTTTCATTTACAAGAAAGCTCGGTCAAACTCTTGCAGGCGCAGGTTCATCGGCACTTTTAGCATTTATCGGTTACAACACGAAAAATGTTGATGCAGGTCAAAGTCCTGAGGTTCTCTCACGTCTTTTTGACATAACAACACTTATTCCTGCAGTGGTTCTTGCAATTATGTTTGTTACTATGGCTTTCTGTTATAAACTTTCTAAGAAGAAACTTGAAGAAATGCACGCTGAACTTGATGCAAAGAGAGCAGAGGAGTAACTTATGTATAATGTTCATGTAGCTTACGGATTTCATGTTAACTGCTATCATTCTTACCGAGGCGACTCTGCAGATAATTTAGGCTTTGGCTCTGATATCCGTATTATTCGACATATTCTTGATAAACTTGATGAATTAAACGCACAGGGTATTCCTGCAAAGGGTACTTGGGACTGTGAAAACTTCTTTTCACTTCAAAAGATTTTGCCCGAATACGCCCCTGACATTATTGACCGAATGAAGAAAAGAGTCAATGAAAACGGTGACGAGCAAATTTTAATGGGCTATTCCAACGGTGCATTAGCACCAATGACAGAAGAGGAACTTGAAGCATCAATTAACCTTGCCGTTACTAATAAAGACGGCTCGGGACTTAAAGATATTTTCGGCAAATACGAAATGCTTGTACGTCCGCAGGAGGTTATGTTCACTCCCTCTCAAGTTCCTGTTTATAACAAATTGGGTGTAAAGGCGCTTTGCCTTTATTATTCCTGCGTTCCCTTTGACGCATTCCGAACAGTAATTCCGGTTCTTCCCGACGAACTTGCTTTTAACCCTTTAACTTACACTTATAAGGGCGATAGTATGACTATTATCCCTACATATAACAACTCGGATATTTGTGATGCAGGTTGCCTTCGTGCTTGGGTTAAGGAATTACACGAAAAGCAGAAAAAAGGCGAAATCAATCGTGATTTATTGCTTTTTGTTAATATGGATGCAGATGCAATTTTCTGGGAAAGTATGAATTTACCCGTTATCGGTAACAAAATTGCCAATACAGACGGTATTCACGGACTTGTTAAGGAAATTGCAGACTTACCTTATGTTGTTTTTGACACACCCGGTAATTACCTTAAAACTCATGAAGCAGTAGGTAATATTGAATTTAATCAGGATACTGCCGACGGTAACTTTACAGGCTATGCTTCTTGGTCTGAAAAGCCTTATAACAGAAAAATCTGGACAGCGGTTGACCGTTCAAGAGCAATGGCAAAAGCAAATTCAAAGGATGACAGAAAGTCAGCCTCGTTTAACGACAGAGTATTGCTTCTTTCAACAACTCACTTCGGTTTAGCTACTCCTGTGCTTAATATCCGACGTGAAGAGACGGCAAACGACCTTGCACTTTCCGTTATCAATGCAGAAAAACAGGCACTTAAAAAATATAAGAAAATCACGGTACATAACATTACGAATACCGATCTGCAGTGTGTTCAAATGTCAGTAAATGAGAAAATCACTTCCGCTTCTCAAATTGAAATTAAGGCTGTGGGGCTTAAATATTATACCGTAATTCCAATGGCAGATGATTTGTCATCAGTATTCGTAATCATGCGGTTTGACGAAATCAAAGATAAATATTCGTTAGATGCAAAAATAGTTGAGCCAAAACCTGCTGAAAATAACGGCGAACTTGAACTCCACGGCAAGAGTTTTACTCTTAAATTCTCAAAATACGGTAAACTTTACAAGGTAATTTATAACAAGAAAGAAATGGGCGGTGTTGATTTCTTAAAGAGCTTTATTACCTTTGACGGTAAAGAGTATGAATTCGAGAATATCTCGTGTGAGGGACTTGAACTCGGCGGGAACGGTAAAGGAATTCGTGCAAAGGGTGAAATTCACTTGCCGAATGAAAAAGAAAAAGGCGAATTTACTTTTGACTTTATCTCAACCGACTATTCCCGGGGAATTTTTGTCCGTACAGATGTTAAATATCCTTATACACCTGAATATGACTCAATTTCAACCGAAAATTCATCTCTCGGCAGATTTTCCGATTCAAAGTGGGAGGAGGCAGTTCCTTTCCAGCTTACTCCCGATTTCGACGGTGACATTTCAGTTGTAAAACGTAACTTTATGGGCGATATTTCATCTTACCGCACACAAAGCTTCCCTGAGTGTGACCCGGAGAATAAGAAACTCGCTTCCTTTAACAACCATTTGTCAGCAGGATTAATCGCTCTTACCGACGGCGAAACGGGTCTTGCCGTTGCAAACGCACGTCAGGTCCTCGGCTCAATGGCACATTGTCCCATGCGCCTTCTTGAAAACGGAAAGGTGCAAATGAACCCGTTCGGCACGTATTACGGCAAACAACGCCACCATTGGAGCAGGGCAAAGGGCGAAATATTGGAAACTTATATTTATGTTACTCCCCAAGGAAAATCAATCGGTCCTGCTTACAACGGCGCACACGAATGTGCAATGCTCGGCCTCTTTGGCTTTGAGGGTGACGCACCGACAGGTAAAACTCTTAAGGATATTGTCGCTTTTTCTGACGGTGCCGTTGTTTCCTGCCCTGATAATGCTGTTTTAGGTGAGTATTACCTTGACAATGCGGTGCCCCACAAGGCAGAAGCAGAAGAGGTTGACGAAAAGAAACTCAAAAATCCCATAGCCTCCGGACTTTCGGGAAATTTAGGTAAATACATTACTCTCGGTTCAAGAGCAATTTTCCACATTGTTAAAGAGCAAATCAAGTCTAAAAAGTAAGAAAATATAAAATCGCGGCAGGATTTGTTCCTGCCGCTTTTATTTTGCACATAAATATGCATAAATTTCTGTATATTTATCTTAAATATTCATAAATATGCAAAAAAATAAGTAAAATTGCGAATAAAAATATAAATTTCTATTGACTTTTTCCATTTGATTGGTTATACTTTACTCTGTTAACAGTTTGGAGGTATCGTAATGAATAAAGAAAACATTAAAAAAGTAGTTTTAGCATACTCGGGCGGTCTTGATACATCAATTATCATTCCGTGGCTTAAAGAGAATTATAATAACTGTGAGGTTATCGCAGTTTCAGGTAATGTGGGTCAGGCTGACGAGCTTGAGGGACTTGAAGAAAAGGCTCTTAAAACCGGTGCCTCAAAGCTTTATGTTGAAGACCTTACGGAGGAAATGCTTACAGAGTGCGTTTTCCCCTGTGTAATGGCAGACGCAAAGTATGAAGAGTATCTTCTCGGTACGGCTTTTGCCCGTCCGTTTATTGCAAAAAGACTTGCCGAAATCGCAATAGCAGAGGGCGCAGACGCAATCTGCCACGGCTGCACAGGCAAGGGCAATGACCAGGTTCGTTTTGAGCTTACAATTAAAGGCTTTGCTCCCGACATGGCGATTATTGCTCCTTGGCGTGAGTGGGACATTAAATCACGTGATGAAGAAATTGACTACGCCGAAGCACACAACGTTCCTCTTAAAATTAACCGTGAAACGAACTATTCCAAAGATAAAAACATCTGGCACCTTTCACACGAGGGTCTTGACCTTGAGGACCCGGCAAACGAGCCAATGTATTCAAAACCCGGTTTTCTTGAAATGGGTGTTTCTCCCGAAATGGCACCCGACAAGCCGACTTATGTTACAGTTCATTTTGAAAAAGGTGTTCCGACAGCAGTTGACGGCAAGGAAATGGGCGCAGTTGAGCTTGTTGAAACTCTTAACAAAATCGGCGGTGCAAACGGCATAGGACTTCTTGATATTGTTGAAAATCGTCTTGTCGGTATGAAATCACGCGGTGTTTATGAAACTCCCGGCGGTGCAATTCTTTATAAGGCTCATGAGGTTCTTGAAACTATCTGCCTTGACAAGGAAACTATGCATTACAAAGCGCTCGTTGCGCAGAAACTCGGTGAACTTGTTTACAATGCCCAGTGGTTTACTCCTCTTACAAAGGCTATTGTTGCTTTTGTTAAGAGCACACAGGAAACAGTTACAGGTGACGTTAAACTTAAACTTTACAAAGGCAATATGATTAACGCAGGCGTGACTTCGCCGTATTCACTTTATGATGAAAATGTTGCTTCCTTCGGTGAGGATGGCGGCGCTTACGACCAAAAAGACTCAGCAGGCTTTATTAACCTTTACGGTCTTCCGATTAAGGTTAAAGCAATGCTTGATAAACAGCGTGAGGGTAAATAATTAAAACGAAAATTAAAAGGGCGGGGGCTTCCCCGCCGTTT
This sequence comes from uncultured Clostridia bacterium, assembly GCA_945971755.1. Lineage (GTDB taxonomy): Bacteria > Bacillota > Clostridia > Oscillospirales > Acutalibacteraceae > Fimenecus. Next base: position 1,190 of record CAMFPJ010000041.1, on the reverse strand, counting down.
CGTGTATAAAGGAGTGCGCTTTATGGCAAAAATGTGGGAAGGAAGAACCTCCGGCGTTACGAGCAAACTTGCAGACGATTTTAACTCGTCAATCAGCTTTGACTCTAAAATGTATAAACAGGACATAACGGGAAGTATGGCACATGCGTCCATGCTTGCCGCACAAAAAATAATATCAAATGAAGATGCTGAAAAGATTATCGACTGCCTTGAAACTATCCTTGCAGACATTGAGAGCGGTAAACTTTTAATTGACGAAACTGCTGAGGATATTCACATGTTCGTTGAACAGGTTCTTACCGAAAGAATAGGGGATACAGGCAAAAAGCTTCATACGGCAAGAAGCCGTAATGACCAGGTTGCTTTAGACCTTAGAATGTATCTTCGGGATGAAGCGGAAACAATATTAAACCTTACAAAAGACTTAATTGAAGCCGTTACCGAAAAAGCGGAAGAATATGCAAGCGCGATTATGCCGGGTTATACTCATCTTCAACGCGCCCAGCCGATTACATTCGGGCATCATTTAATGGCTTATGCCATGATGCTTCTGCGTGACGTTGACAGAATTTCAGACTGCAAAAAAAGAATGAACGTTTCTCCCATAGGCTCTTGCGCACTTGCGGGCACAACTTATAATACAGACAGGTATTTTGAGGCAGAAAAACTCGGCTTTGATTCTGTTTGTATGAATTCTATTGACGGCGTTTCCGACCGTGACTTCTGCGCTGAGCTTATGAGCGGACTTTCAATTTTAATGATGCACCTTTCTCGCCTTTCAGAAGAGATTGTCCTTTGGTCAAGCTGGGAATTTAAGTTTGTTGAACTCTCAGACGCTTTCACAACAGGGTCATCAATTATGCCGCAGAAGAAAAATTCCGATATGGCGGAGCTTATAAGGGGTAAAACAGGCCGAGTTTACGGCGACCTTATCGGTCTTATGACCACATTAAAGGGCTTACCCCTTGCTTATAATAAGGATATGCAAGAGGATAAGGAGTCTGTTTTTGACGCTTGCGATACTGCCAAAATGTGTGTTGAAGTAATGAGCGGTATGATTTCTACAATGAAGGCATTACCTGAGAATATGAAAAAAGCCGCACAGGGCGGTTTTATCAATGCAACCGATATGGCAGATTATTTGGTCGGTAAAGGCTTGCCTTTCCGTGACGCATATAAAATTTCAGGTA
>CAMFPJ010000040.1 GCA_945971755.1 uncultured Clostridia bacterium | reverse complement strand
TTCCTCCGTTCAGCTTATCCTGTGCAAAAAGGCGGTAGCACAGGATAAGCCTATCAAAAGCGTAAAATACGCATTTGAATCAAGATTTAAGATTTGTTTCCATATTACAAATTATTCAAAAAGTATATTGAATGACTTTATCCTATCATTACTAATAATCGTATTATAATATCATTTTGTGACGAAAAATATTGATTTTCGACGAAAAAATATTTAAGCATCAATTAACAGCAAACAAATAAACGTCGATGGAGGATAGAGTTCCATCGGCTTGAGTGTAAAAATTAAGTTTTAGTCAGTTTTGTTTGAAACAGTATTTGTGCAGAAATTTTATCGTTATCTTGTTTTTCATTAAAAATATTTGTTGACAAAAGAGATAACTGCGGTTATAATCATAACACACGTTACGAAACATACGTTATGAAACATAAGTTGTGAAATGGAGATGACAGTGTGCCGCCAAAGCCAAAATATACTAAAGAAGAGATAGTGAATGCTGCGTTTGAGCTGACACGAGAAAAAGGAATAGACGCAGTGGTCGCCCGCGAAGTGGGAAAACGGCTTAAAACATCAGCATCACCTATATTTACCGTATGGGACAGTATGGAAGAATTGAAAGAAGAAGTAAGAAAACTTGCAAGGCAAAAATTTCAGGAATATATGGACGGCATATTTGATTATGTCCCATCATTCAAGGAATTTGGTATGCGGTGGGTAAGATTTGCCTCTGAAGAGCCGAATCTTTACCGTGTTTTGTTTTTATCACGCAGTGAAACTCATAATCCGTATGCCCGTTTTAAGCAAGATTTCGCAAGCTTAATCAATCCCCTTGTGGAAGAAATTATGAATAACTTTGAATTGCAAAGAAACGATGCAGAGGAATTGCTGAATAAAATGATTATCTTTGCTAACGGCTTTGCGGCTTTTTCAATTACGGATGCAGACAGCTTTTCAATGGAGACTGTCAGCAGCTTTTCCAGTCAGGTGTGCATCGGTATTGTAATAACGGATAAACTGAGAGACGGAACCATTGAAATACCGGTAGCAAAAGCAATGGCAGAATCGTGTATTAACGGTGTTATGCCACAAAAAAAATCAGAAATCAAAGAAGCAAAAAGCAGGTAATTTTCTGCTATTTACAATATAACCTATCAAAAATGTTACAACAAAAAAGAATTCGGAGGAATTTTTATGCTGAAAATTGAACATTTAACAAAAATTTACGGTGACAAAAAAGCTGTGGACGATTTGAACTTACACATAGCCCCCGGCGAAATTTACGGCTTTATCGGACATAACGGCGCGGGCAAAACAACCACTATTAAAGCCTGTTGCGGTATTTTGCAGGCAGACGGCGGTAAAATTTACATTGACGGCGTTTCGATAAAAGAAAACCCCATTGCCGCCAAAGCAAAAATTGCTTACATCCCCGACAACCCCGATTTGTATGAATTTATGACGGGTATTCAGTTTCTCAATTTCATCGGCGATATTTTCGGTGTGGAAGCAAATGACCGTCAAGCGCGAATTCGCAAATACGGTGACATGTTTGAACTGACAAATGATTTGGCACAGCCTATCTCTGCTTATTCCCACGGTATGAAGCAAAAATTAGCCGTTATCTCAGCTCTTTTGCATGAGCCTAAACTGTTGATTATGGACGAACCATTTGTGGGCCTTGACCCGAAAGCCTCCCATATATTAAAGGAACTGATGCGTGAGCTTTGCAATGCCGGCAGTGCAATTTTCTTCTCTACACACGTTTTAGAGGTGGCGGAAAAACTTTGCGACAAAGTAGCAATCATTAAAAACGGCAAACTTATAAAATCCGGAACCATGGAAGATGTCAAGGGTGACGCGTCGCTTGAAAACGTATTCCTTGAATTGGAGGGAGAGCAATGACAAAAGTTTTGCTTAAAAAACAGCTTATGGAGGTGTTCTCCTGGCTGTATCAAGATAAAAAAAGCGGAAAAAACCGTTCCAAAGGCGGCGTAATCGGTTTTGCTGTTTTATATTTGGTCTTATTTTCCTTTTTAGGCTGCATTTTTTTCACAACAGCAAAAATGCTTTGTGCACCCCTTTGCGAAATCGGCTTCGGCTGGCTCTATTTTGCACTGATGGGAATTATTGCAGTGGCTCTCGGCGTATTCGGCAGTGTGTTTAACACGTATGCTTCGCTTTATCAGGCAAAGGATAACGATTTATTGCTGTCTTTACCTTTACCGCCTGCAAAAGTTCTTATTGCAAGGCTGTTCGGCGTGTTTGCAATAGGACTTATGTACGAACTTATTGTGATGATTCCCACCGTTCTCGTGTGGTTTTTGAACGCAAAAATCACCGTAGCGGGCTCAGTCTTTTCATTGCTTACACCGTTTATTCTTTCTTTGTTTGTGTTAACGCTTTCCTGCATTTTAGGTTTTGCCGTAGCGGCGGTCAGCAGTAAATTAAAGCGAAAAAATATCATCACGGTGATTTTGTCCCTTGTCTTTTTGGCGGCGTACTATTATGTGTATTCACAGGCATATAAAATGTTGGAAATCATCCTTGCCAATCCGCAAAAGGTTGGCAACATCATAAAAAGTATTTTGTACCCATTTTACTGTATGGGTCGTGCCGCTGAAGGCAGTGCACTTTCAATGCTGATTTTCACAGGAATAATGGCAGTTTTGTTTTTATTGGTTTACCTTGTGCTTGCCCGTAGCTTCCTGCATTTGGCAACTGCGAACCGCGGCACGGCAAAGAAAAAATATAAAGAGAAAACAGCAAAACGGGGTACAGTGGACAGTGCATTACTTCAAAAAGAATTTCGCCGTTTCCTCGGCAGTCCTAACTATATGCTCAACTGCGGACTCGGTATTGTGTTTATGATTGTGGGCGCCGTGGCTCTGCTTATAAAGGGTGCGGCGCTTCGTGAAATGATTTACGGCATGTTTGAAGGCTATCTGCACCTTATTCCCTTACTCTGTGCGGCGGCGGTTTGTACGATAACCTCTATGTGTGATATGACCGCACCTTCCGTTTCCTTAGAGGGTAAAAATATTTGGCTCTTACAGGCATTGCCTGTCACAGGATATCAAGCATTAAAAGCAAAGCTGAAACTTCATCTTTGGCTCACACTGCCCCCTGCATTTTTGCTGACGCTTGCAGTGGAATGGGTGTTCAAATTACAGTGGAGCGAAAGCGTTTTACTACTTGTAACAGTTGCGGCATTTGTGCTGTTTACGGCGATTGCAGGACTGTGTGTTAATCTGAAAGCGCCAAATCTCACTTGGACGAGTGAAATTGTTCCCATCAAACAGAGTATGAGTGTTATTATTGCACTTTTCGGCGGATGGGTGTCTGTTGTCGCTTTCGGAATGTTGTATTATGCTGTGCGAAATATTATTTCACCTTTCTTATTCCTTGCAATATCTACGGTAATACTTGCCGTAACTTCAGCATTACTCATCCGTTGGCTCAAAACAAAGGGCTCAAGAATTTTTGAAACATTATAAGGAGAATAACTATGCGTAAATTAAGTAGAATTATATGGGGTATTGTTTTAGTTGCTGTCGGCGTGGTTTTTGCGCTGAACGCCCTCGACATTATGGATATTAACATCTTTTTTGACGGTTGGTGGACATTATTCATAATTATTCCATGCACGGTAGGTCTCATTACCGAACGTGACAAAACAGGCAATCTTATCGGGCTTCTGATCGGCGTATTTCTGCTTTTGTCCTGCCGGGATATTCTCGATTTTTCTATGCTTTGGAAATTAGCAGTGCCTGCTGTTATTATCGTTATTGGATTAAAATGTATTTTCGGCGGTATGTTCGGCGGTAAAACAGATAAAATTATGGCGGAAATGAAGGCAGACGGTGCAAGTGTTGTCAACGGTTTCGCCGCATTTTCAGGTCAGAACTTAAACTTTGACAATGAGGTGTTTACCGGTGCGGAATTGAATGCGGTGTTTGGCGGAGTAAAATGTGACTTGCGCGGTGCGATTATTGAAAAAGACTGTGTCATCAACGCCAGCGCCGTGTTCGGCGGCGTGGATATACTCTTACCCGCCAATGTTAATGTAAAGGTTCGCTCTAATTCGATTTTCGGCGGAGTGTCTGATAAAAAGCACAGCAACAGTCCTCAAAATGCCGTTACGGTATATGTAAACGGCAGCGGTATGTTCGGAGGAGTGGAAATTCAATGACAAGCCTACAAAAAACAATAAAATACCTTGCAATGGCATTTGCTCTGTTTTTAATTGTGAGTATTTTAAGCGGCATTTTCAGTGCGCTCGGTTTGTTTTCCAATGTGTTTGACAGCGAAGATGCTCTAGGCGAAATGAAAACGTATTCCGTATCGGGTGATATACAGGAGTTGAAACTGAACATCAATGCGGCACGGCTTATCTTTACCGAGGGTGATGTATTCAGCGTGCAGAGCAACAACAAATACATAAAAGTGACTGAACATGGAAATTGCCTTGAAATTACGGAAACCGAACGGAATTATTCCAATATAGATAACAAAATTCGGGTGGAAATTTGTATCCCGAAAGGAACAACGTTTCAAAAAGCCAATCTCTACACAGGCGCAGGTCAGGTGACGGTTGACCGCCTTGCTGCAGAGGACCTTTATTTGGAATTAGGTGCAGGGCAGGTGCAAATCGGCACCCTTGAAGCCTCCCGTTCTTCCAAAATCAGCGGCGGTGCAGGGCAAGTAACCGTAAAGAACGGCACTCTTCAAAATTTGAGTTTGGATATGGGCGTGGGCGAACTGCGCTTAACAAGCGCCTTAAAGGGAGACTGCGACCTTGATATGGGCGTAGGTGCAGTGCATTTAACACTCATCGGCAAGGCTGACGATTATCGCATAGAACTTGACAAAGGGTTAGGCGCTGCAACGTTGGACGGCGAGAATTTGCCCGACGGCGCAGTGCGCGGCAACGGCGAAAACACAATTGATATTGACGGCGGCATAGGCGGAATTTATATTGAATTTGAAAAACTCGCGGCTTAGACCGTTTTTTTAATAAAACAATCAGAAAAATCAAACGCATCTCTATACATAATTATTGAAAAATCCATCTGATTTACCCCTTTGACTTCTCTTTCAAAATCCTTTACCTGTTCGCCTTAAGTTTTGCGAACATCTTAACATTACCCGATTTAACCTTTGAAATAACCGTGCCCTCAAGCCTTGTTATTGCCGTGCTTTTTATTCTTAGGGGAATAAGCATCAGCTTCATAACTGTTGAATTAGGTTTGGCAATTTTTAATGCTTTACGGACAGTTTCGGAATTTATCATTTTTCGAATTTGCTCGTTTTTTTCTTCTGAAGAAAGAGTGCACGCACTGTTAGTAACATTTTCAATGCAACCGATTACACGCTCAACGTAACGGCGGTAAAGCATTTCACGGCTCTCTTCGGTGTCAATGCCCCAATGCTCGTAAAGGGAGAGCATCCAACCGTGTTCTTCTTCACGCTTTTCGTACATATCGGCTCTGTATTTAGCCGTTTCGCTGTCTGATCTTGCTCTCATGAAATGATAGTATTTCTCTTCTGTTAAAACTACTCTTTCAACATCTCTAATAACATCTAAATTAAAGGGAAAATCGTCCCAAAACGTGTTTTTGAAACGTATATTGTTATCCATTATATATTTTCTCTGAAAAAGCTTGTTCCACGGTGTGTAAAGCAAATTTTTGTCAAACATTTTGTGAGCATATTCACGAAATTCCCTCTGTGTGCCGAACACCTTTGAGGGAAGCGCCTGCTCCTGTGAATAAAAATCTGTTTCGCTGAAATATGTGTCAATGTAATAACCTGCAACAACAAGTTGGGCGTCATTATCTTTGGCAAGCTTGTACATATCCTCAAACATTGTCGGCTCTGCCCAGTCGTCAGAGTCCATAAAATAAAGATACTCGCCCTTTGCCTTTGGAATTGCAGCATTTCTTGCAGATGGAGCGCCGCCGTTTTCCTTGTGAATTACTGTTATTCTGCTGTCTTTTTTTGCGTACTCGTCGCAAATCTCACCGCTTCTGTCGGGGGTTCCGTCGTCAACGGCAATGAGCTCCCACTCGGTAAAGGTTTGAGCTAAAAGGCTGTCAATACACTTACCGATAAATTTTTCTACGTTGTAAACAGGCATTATAACTGAAATTTTAACATCATCCATAATCAAAACTCTTTATCACAAATTCTAAGTGCCGCTTCAATGCACTTGTCCATATCGTAATATTTATAAAGACCGAGTCTGCCGCCGAAGATAACCTTTTTTTCTTTTTGGGCAAGGTTTTCATACTGCTTGTACAATTTGTTGTTTCGCTCGTCATTAACGGGGTAATACGGCTCGTCACCCATTTGCCACTCCGCAGGATATTCTTTCGTAATTACCGTTTTTTCTTGCTTGCCAAACTCAAAATGCTTATGCTCAATAATTCTTGTGTACGGAATTTCACGTTCAGAGAAATTCATAACCGCAACGCCCTGAAAATTCTCTTCATCTAACGTTTCGGTTTCAAAACGCAGACTTCTGTAATCAAGCTTGCCGAGTGAATAGTCAAAATACTCATCAATCATACCTGTGAAAAGGCACTTGTCTGAAAGTGCGAGCAAATCCTCACGGCTTTCAAAAAAGTCCGTACCCGTCCTGATTTCAACTCCGTCAAACAGTTTTTCAATTAACTCGTTATATCCGTTAACCGGAATACCCTGAAATCTGTCGTTAAAATAATTATTGTCATAAGTGTAACGAACAGGCAAACGCTTAATTATAAATGCAGGTAAATCTTGGCAGTCCCTACCCCACTGTTTTTCAGTGTAGCCTTTTATGAGCTTTTCGTAGATTTCTCTGCCCACAAGGCTGATTGCCTGCTCTTCAAGATTTTTCGGCTCACCGCAAATTTCTTTTTTTTGTTCTTCAATAATTCTTTTTGCCTCACCGGGGGTGCTGACTCCGAACATTTTTGCAAAGGTGTTCATATTGAAAGGAAGATTATAAACCTCTCCCTTAAATTTGCACACGGGAGAATTTATGAAATTGTTAAACTCGCAGTATTCGTTTACATAATCCCAAACTCTTTGACTGCTTGTGTGAAAAATGTGAGCACCGTATTTGTGCACGGTTATGCCCTCAATATTTTCACAGTAAATGTTACCGCCGATGTGGTTTCGCTTTTCAATTACAAGGCATTTTTTACCGTGTTTTTTTGCTTCATTTGCAAACACCGCAGAAAAAAGCCCTGCACCTACGATAAGGTAATCGTACTTTTTCATAATTAGCTCCCAAAGAACACAATCGTACTATTTTACAATTAACTCATTTTACCATATATATGATAAGATTTCAACATATTTATTTGGTATGCACTTTCTTTGCAAGTTTAATGCCAATTTGTGTATTGACAGAATTCATATCAAGATTTATAATAGAACAGCGTTCTAAAACAACGTTTTATTATAATATGTATAAGAGGTACATTTATATGCCGCCAAAACCGAAATGCACAAGAGAAGAAATTGCAAAAACCGCACTTGAAATAATAAAAGAAAACGGTTTAAGTTCGTTAACCGCCCGTGAACTCGGCAAAAGGCTCAATGCTTCGGCAAGTCCTATTTTTACCGTGTTTGAGAGCATGGATGAGGTAAAAATGGCTGCCCGTGAACTTGCACTTAGGGAATTCAGAGAATATATCAGCGATTTTGAAAAATATACACCTGCCTTCAAAAGAATCGGTATAAAGATGGTTTCATACGGTATCCGTGAACCGGAACTTTTCAAACTCTTGTTTATGCAGGAGCACAACGAGGCCGTGGGACTAAAAAGTTCTCTTCAAGATTTGGGTACTACCGTAGATACCTGCATCAGCCTTACAATGAGAGATTACGATTTGTCTGAAGATGAGGCAGAGATTTTGTTTGAACAGCTTTGGATTGAGGCTTTCGGCCTCGGTACCATGTGCGCAATGAAAATTTGCGACCTTTCCGAAGAAGAAATCGGCCGAAAACTCGGTACAACATTTGCAAGTCTTATGATGCTTATTAAATCAGGTAAGCTTTCGAGCGTATATTCCGATGTACAAAAAAGTTCTAACGGTATTTATCACGGAAATGCGCTTAACGACCTGCCTTTTAAGGAGTGAAATAAACAGTGATTGTTACTTTAGAAACGAAACGTCTGATTCTCAGGCCATGGAAAGAGGAAGACGCGGAAAACCTTTACGAGCTTGCAAAGGATGAAAGAATCGGTCCGTCTGCAGGCTGGCCGCCCCACAAAAGTGTATCGGAAAGTAAAGAAATAATTAAAAGTCGTTTTTTCGAGGATATTACTTTTGCGGTTTGTAAAAAAGAAACCGGCGAAATTATGGGCTGCATAGGAATAAGCCTTAGCAAAAACAGCGATTTATGTGCTTCCGAAGCAGAAGCAGAAATCGGTTATTGGATAGGCTTTCCCTATTGGGGCAACGGATATATCCCCGAAGCCGCAGCAGAACTTATCAGATACTGTTTTGAAGAATTAAAACTTCAAAAAATTTGGTGCAGATATTTCGACGGTAATGAAAAGTCAAAAAGAGTTCAGGAAAAATGCGGTTTTGTTTATTATCGCACCGTTCACGGTGTTCCATGCAATCTTTTAGGCGAATTAAAAACAGAACATATTTCTCAACTTACACTTAACGAATGGAGGAAAACTCATGAAAAACAAAACTAACACAAGCCCCCTTTTACATGCACTTTTACCTGTTGTCGCAGTAATTGTTTATGTGTTGCTCGGCTATTTCTTCAAAGGAAAAGGCTGGTCAATCGGTTGGATAGTATTTTTGCTTATCCCCATTATTGAATCACTTTTTACTGCAATAAAAACAAAAAATCCCGGCGAATTTTCATATCCGCTTTTTGTGACGGCGATTTTTCTTACGGTAGGTCTTATTTTCCACGTTTGGCACCCCACTTGGGTAGTTTTCGTTACCATACCTGCTTTTTATGCAATTTGTGATTCAATAAAAAAGACAAGGGAACAGAAAACAGTAAATGTTGACACCCAGACAATGCCTAACAACATAGCAGCGCAAAGCAGTCAGTATCCGCAGTATCCCACATATCCACAAGGCAGTCAAAGCAAAACAAACTGGGTTCCCGTTGTTGTGTCCATTGTAATTTCAATCACCGCAATTTCAATTGTTGGAATTCTTTGTGCTTTTTCTTTTATTAAAGGTAACGGCGGTTTTGCAGGGTTCGATTTCGATTACGATTTTGATGAAACATACAATGAGGTTAACGGCTCTGCAAATATTGATGTTTCAGAAATTAACAGTATTGAAATTGATTGGGTAAACGGCAGTGTAAACATTGAGTACTATGACGGTGATACCGTATTTCTTGAGGAAAGCGGAAAGTCAGACAAGTACCCCATGGGTTACAAGATTGAAGAAGGCACTTTAGAAATTGAAGAATATACGGGCAACTTCAAATCATCTGTTGTAAACGGCGCAAACAAAGATTTAACCGTTAAAATTCCCTTTGATTTCAAAGCAACTGAGTTTTCCGTTTCGGTTGTTTCATCAAATGTTGTTGCTACAAATATCAATGCAACCATTTTCGACTTTGAAACAGTAAGCGGTAACGGTGATTTTACTTTTGTCGCAGCCCCGCAAAAAATCGAATCGGAGTCGGTCAGCGGTGATGTAACCATTACTCTTCCTGCCGATGTTTCCGGGTACTCCGTTTCCAAAGAAAGCGTTTCAGGCACATTTAACGCAAGTGATTTTGACAACGCACTTAGATTCGGTGACGGTTCTGTGATTATTTCAGCAGATTCCGTCAGCGGTAACATCACGCTTAAAAAGGCAGAACACGCAAGCACAAAAATTTAACAAAAATCAGAACCACTAGTAAACTAGTGGTTCTGATTTGTCTATTCTACGCATTTTTTTCTAACCCCACAAAAATGAGCTGTAAAAAACTATCGTTTTTTACAGCTCTTTAATGTTGTTTCTAAGATAAATTCGGTAAAAAATTACGGAAAGTGCCGTTGCAATAAGCCAGCCAATGGGCCAAGCAAGCCAGATTCCCGTTGTGCCGAGGGAAGTTTCGGAAAAAACTTTGGCAAAAATAACGCGAAGTATCAAGTCTGTGAAGGTGGCAAACATAAACTGTTTCATTTTGCCCGCGCCCCTGAGCACTCCGTCTGCAATAAGCTTTGTTGCAACAATAAAATAGAACGGAGCAATAATTTTCAAAATTCTTATTCCCGTTGCCATCGCCGTGCCCTGCCCGTTGATGAAAATTCCAACAAGATTCTTTCCAAAGAAAAAATAAGACAATGAGAATACCGCACCGATAATCACAACCATGCGAACGCCTGCCTTGAAGCCGGGGTGAATTCGTCCTTTCTTTTCAGCACCCAAATTTTGTGCCGTATAATTGGACATTCCCGTGCCAAGCGTGTTAAACGAGGTAATAACCAAATTATTGAGCTTAATTGATGCGGAATAACCTGCTATTACACCCGAACCAAAGGTGTTTATTATGCCTTGAATTATAATGTTACCCACCGACACAAAACTCTGTTGCAAAATACTGGGAATTGCGATTGCAGAAATTTTCCCCAACAACCGCCAAGAAAAAATCTTATTTCTTCCGTTCGTTTCAATGGTCTTAAATCTTTTGAACACAAAAACCAGCGCTAAAATACAACTGACGCTTTGGCAGATAAACGTTGCCCACGCAACGCCGTCAACACCTCTTGTGAACACACTTCTCAGTGCGGTTGTGAAAAGAATGTCCATAAAAATATTGGAAACCGACGAGCACATCAAGAAATAAAACGGAGTTTTTGAGTCACCGAGAGCCGAAAAAATTCCCGTTGCAACATTATAAAAAAGCACAAACGGCAAACCCAGAATATAAATGTCAAGATATAATTTTGAGTCTGCCAAAATATTCTCGGGAGTGTTGATAAACCTTAAAAGTACGTCGCCGAAAGCATATCCGATTGTCATTAGCACAAGGCACAACACACCGCTTGAAATAAGCGTTGTGTAAACTGCAGTTTTTAAGTCACTGTACTTTTTAGCACCGAAAAGACTTGAAACAACAACGGAACAGCCAATGTTACAGCCAAAGGCAAAGGCTATGAAAAACAACGTAATTTCATAACTGTTGCCAACTGCCGCCAAGGCCTCTTCGCCTACAAATTTACCTGCTACCAAACTGTCTGCTATATTATAAAGTT
>CAMFPJ010000039.1 GCA_945971755.1 uncultured Clostridia bacterium | reverse complement strand
ATTATAACAAAATATTTTTACTTTTTCAATAGACAAATTACTTATTTTGTTATAAAATACTTACATATATATTTGGAGGAATGTTCTATGGGCTTTATGAAAACACGTTGGACGGATAAGGTTGATAGAGAATCACCGTTGCCTGAATATCCACGTCCGCAAATGGAACGTAAGAATTGGCAGTCCCTTAACGGAATTTATGAATATGCGATAAAAGATGCATCTTGCGAATGGGCAGACAACTTTGACGGTGAAATTGTAGTGCCTTTTGCTATTGAATCTATGCTTTCAGGCGTTGAAAAAGCACTTTTACCTGCAAAAAGGCTTTGGTACAGAAAGAACTTTACTGTTCCGGAATCTTTTAACGGACTTCGAACAATTCTTAACTTTGCTGCAGTTGACTGGCAGTGTAAGGTTTATGTTAATAAAGCCCTTGTTGGAACTCATTCGGGCGGTTACTGTTCATTTTCGTTTGATATTACAGATTCACTTAAAGACGGTGAAAATGAGCTCGTTGTTTGTGTTTATGACCCGACTGACGCGGGTTGGCAGCAAAGAGGTAAGCAGGTTTTGAAGCCTAAAGGATTCTGGTACACTGCTACTTCGGGAATTTGGCAACCTGTTTGGATTGAAGCAGTAGATGTGTGTCATATTAAAAAAATTCGTTTAACTCCCGATATTGACGAAAAATCACTCGAAATTAAAGCAACTACGTCAGGTGAATACAACTGTTCCTTAAAGGTAACTGTCACTGATGACGACAGCGGCGAAACTGTTGTTGAGACCAATATTTTACTTGATGACAAAATCTATTTTGAAAAGATAAATCTTTGGACTCCCGAAACACCTTATCTCTATAACATTAAACTTGAATTGATTTTCGACGGGAAAGTTATTGATACTGTTTACAGTTATTTCGGTATGAGAAAATTCTCGGTCGGCAAAGACAAATACGGTATAAAGAGATTTATGCTTAATAATGAGCCGTATTTTCAGCGCGGACTACTTGATCAGGGATATTGGTCAGACGGAGGTATGACTCCGCCCGCTGATGAAGCAATGATTTATGATATTGAAACAGTAAAATCGCTCGGCTTTAATATGATTCGCAAGCATATTAAACTTGAGCTTGACCGATGGTATTACCATTGTGACAGGCTCGGTATGCTTGTGTGGCAGGACATGATGAGCGGTGGTGCCTATATCGGTGATTTTTACGCGGGTGTTCTTCCAAATCTCGGTATTAAAGTCAAAGATAACAAATATACAACATTTAAGCGTGAAAAAAAAGAAGCCCGTGACGATTTTAAGAGAGAACTTAATGAACTTTTGAATCAGCTTTATAACCACACATCAATTTGTATGTGGGTTCCGTTTAATGAAGGCTGGGGTCAGTTTGATTCCGTTCAGATTGCCAATGCGGTCAAAGAGTTTGATAAAACCCGTCTTGTTGACCATGCAAGCGGTTGGTACGACCAAGGCACAGGAGACTGCAACAGTATGCATAAGTACGTTTTGCCTATCCCTAAGAGAATAAGCAAAAAAGATGAGCGTATTTTTGTCATTTCGGAATACGGCGGATATCAAAACACAATGTCGGGGCATACTTGGTCAAACGACAAAGTGTTTGGACTTTACCTTAAATTCAAAAATACTGATACTCTTTCCGCGGCATACAAAAATCTTCACGAAAAGCAGGTTATTCCGCTCATAGATAAGGGACTTTGTGCCACTGTCTATACACAGATAAGTGACGTTGAAAATGAGTTAAACGGCATTATGACTTATGACCGTGAGCATATTAAAATCAGTGAGAAAGTCCTCAAGGAAATAAATAAAAAAATGGAATTTGTGAAATAATATGACTACTAATTCTAAACTTCGAATTCTTTATATTGCAGATATTTTATCTGCATATTCCGATGAAGAACACCCTTTGAATTCAACGGAAATTATTGATTTACTTAAAAGTGAATATAATATTACCTGCGAGAGAAAAACAGTTTATGACTGTATTGATGCTCTTGAAGAGTACGGATATGACATTATTAAAGCGGGCACAAAAAAAGGATTCTTTTTGGCATCGCATGAGTTTGAGCTTCCCGAGATTCGATTGATGATTGACGCGGTTCAGTCTGCTGATTTTATTTCTGCTAAAAAGTCAAAGGCTCTTCTTAAAAAGTTCAGTAAGTATGCAAGCGTTTATCAATACAGCCGAATTGAAAAACAGGTTTATATTGACAACCGTAATAAGCGAGATAATGAAAGTCTTTTTTACACCATCGATTCTCTTCATAATGCAATAATTATGAAAAAGCAGGTTGAGATTATTTACAGAAGGCGTAAAATTACCGATGACATTAAGCCTCACTATGAAGAAAAAGAACTTTTAATTAACCCGTATTCACTTATTTGGGCTGACGACCATTATTACCTTGTAGGAAACCACTCAAAGTATGATAATTTAATTCATTTGAGAGTTGACAGAATTAAAAGCGTTACCGTCACCGATAAGAAGGCGAGACATTTTTCTGAAGTTTCGCCATATACCGTGAGTTTTGATGCGGCTGATTACAGCAACAAGCATCTTTCAATGTTTTCCGGCGACATCAAACCTGTTGAACTTATCTGTAAAAATGAGATTGTCGAGGAATTTCTTGATGAGTTCGGCGAAAGGACTTCAATTTTCCCTTATGACAGTGAATGCTTTTCTGCAAGGCTTAATCTTGCAATAACCCAAGGACTTGCTTCAAAGATAATGCAGTACGGTGATAATATAACCGTTAAGTGTCCAAAAGAGCTAAAGAATATGATAATAGATAAAAGTAAATCTATTTTGGACCTTTATCATTGTAAAAAGTGATAAAGTTTTAACAAATTTTACTAATTCTCTTGAAAAAAGAGAGTGAGTAGTATAAAATATCAAAGGAAATAAAATTCGAAAGGATGAAATCTTATGAGCAGTGCATTAAACAAAATGACTGTTGAAGATTTTGACGTAAAAGGCAAGAAAGTTCTTGTACGTTGTGACTTCAATGTAAAAATGGAAAACGGTGTGATTACAAGCGACAAGAGAATTGTTGCATCACTACCTACAATTAAGTATCTTATTGACAACGGCGCAAAGGTTATTCTTTGCTCACATCTCGGTCGCCCGAAAGGCGAGGTTAACCCGGAGTTTTCAATGAAACCCGTTGCTGCCAGACTCTCTGAACTTCTCGGACAGGAAGTAAAAATGGCAGATGACGTTGTTGGTGAAAGTGCACAATCACTCGCTGCTGACCTTAAAGAAGGCGAAGTTCTTCTTCTTGAAAACGTTCGCTTTGAACCGGGTGAGACAAAGAACGACCCTGATCTTTCTAAGAAGTTTGCTTCTCTTGCAGAACTTTATGTTAATGATGCATTCGGTTCTGCACACAGAGCACACTCCTCAACAACAGGCGTTGCAGATTATCTTCCCGCAGCTTGCGGATACCTTATCCAGAAGGAAATTCAATTCATCGGCGGCGCTCTTGAAAATCCGAAGAGACCTTTAGTTGCAATTCTCGGCGGTGCAAAGGTTTCTGATAAAATCGGTGTTATCACAAACCTTATTGACAAGTGCGACACACTTATCGTTGGCGGCGGTATGGCTTACACATTTATGAAGTCATTAGGTCACCAAATCGGTAATTCACTTCTTGAGGCTGACAAAGTTGACCTTGCAAAAGAAATGATGGAAAAAGCAGAAGCAAAAGGTGTTAAATTCCTCATTCCGGTTGATAATAAGGTTGGTAGGGAATATGACCCCAATACTGAGGCTATGATAGTAAATTCCGATGAAATTCCCGACGGATGGATGGGCCTTGACATCGGTCCCGAAACACAGAAGATTTTTGCAGACGCTGTTAAAGATGCAGGAACAGTAATTTGGAACGGTCCCATGGGTGTTTCCGAATGGGCAAACTTTGCTTCGGGTACAGTTGCAGTTGCAACTGCTATTGCTGACAGCAACGCAATTTCAATTATTGGCGGCGGTGACTCTGCTGCAGCAATTCAAAAGCTTGGATTTGCTGACAAGATGTCGCACATCTCAACAGGCGGCGGTGCTTCACTCGAGTATCTTGAGGGTAAAGAACTCCCCGGCATTGCAGCACTTAACGAAAAGAAATAATAATTTTTTTGCAGGTAAGTGAAAACTTGCCTGCTGTTTGTGATAGGAGAAAAATTTATGAAAAAATCAGTACGTAAAGCAGTTATCGCAGGTAACTGGAAAATGAACAAAACTCCATCTGAGACAACAGCACTTATCAATGAAATGAAACCTCTTGTTGCAGATGCTGACTGTGATGTTGTCCTTTGTGTTCCTTACATTGACATTCCTGCAGCCGTTGAAGCAGCAAAAGGCTCTAACATTAAAATCGGAGCTGAAAATATTCACTTTAAGGCTTCAGGTGCTTACACCGGTGAGGTTTCAGCTGATATGCTCAAAGAAGCAGGGGTTGAGTACGTTGTAATCGGTCATTCGGAGAGAAGACAGTATTTCGGTGAAACTGACCAGACAGTTAACCTTCGTACACTTGCAGCAGTAAATGCAGGCTTTAAGGCTATTGTTTGTGTTGGTGAAACACTTGAGCAGAGAGAACTCGGATACACAGAAACACTTCTTAAGTATCAAACAAAGATGGCTCTTACAAATGTAACTGCTGAACAGCTTAAAAATGTTATTATCGCTTATGAGCCTGTTTGGGCTATCGGTACAGGTGTTACGGCAACTGCTGATCAGGCTGACGAAGGAAACGGCTTTGTTCGCGCTGCTATTGCAGAGGCTTACGGTGCTGACGTTGCAGAAACAGTTACAGTACAGTACGGCGGTTCAATGAACGCAAAAAATGCTGACGAACTCGTTTCAAAGGTTAATGTTGACGGCGGTCTTATCGGCGGTGCTTCACTTAAAGCTGAAGATTTTTCAATCATTGTTAAAGCAGCATCTAAATAATTATTAAAATATAAAGGTGACAAAATGAAAAAACCTGTTGTTTTATGTATTATGGACGGTTTTGGTAAAAATCCGTCCGACTACGGCAACGCTATTGTTGCCGCAAGAACCCCAAATCTTGATAAATTGATGAATGAGTTTCCAATGACATATATTGGCGCTTCGGGAATGGACGTTGGTCTTCCCGACGGACAGATGGGCAACTCCGAAGTAGGTCACACAAATATCGGTGCAGGCAGAGTTGTTTATCAGGAACTCACAAGAATTACAAAGTCAATTCAAGACGGCGATTTCTTCAAAAACGAAGCGCTCGTTAATGCCGTTAAAGCGGCGATTGACAACGGTACTGCTCTTCACCTTATGGGACTTATGAGTGACGGCGGCGTTCACAGCCACAATTCACACGTTTGGGCTATTGTTGAGCTTGCAAAAAAGATGGGACTTGAAAAGGTTTATCTTCATTGCATCATGGACGGACGAGATGTTCCGCCAACAAGCGGCAAAGATTTCCTTGAAGAAGCAAAAGAAAAGCTCAAAGAAATCGGCGTAGGTAAAATTGCAACTGTTGTGGGCAGATTTTATGCTATGGACCGTGACAACCGTTGGGAGCGCGTTTCAAAGGCTTATAATGCATTCGTAAAAGGTGAGGGTATTTTTGCTGAGGACCCTGTAAAAGCAGTTGAAGACAGTTATTCAAGAGTTGACGCTGACGGTAAAAATATTACCGACGAGTTTATTGAGCCGACTGTTTGCCTTAAAGATGAGGGAAGAATTTCAAAAAATGACAGTGTTGTATTCTTTAATTTCCGTCCTGACAGAGCAAGAGAAATTACAAGAACTTTTGTTGACCCTGACTTTAACGGCTTTGAGCGTGATTATTTCCCCGTAACTTACGTTTGTATGACTCAGTATGATGCGACAATGCCGAATGTTTCGGTTGCATTCAAACCGCAGTCACTTAAGAATACTATGGGCGAATATCTTTCAAACCTCGGTCTTAAACAGCTTCGTATTGCCGAAACGGAGAAATATGCTCATGTAACTTTCTTCTTTAACGGCGGTGTTGAGGCTCAGTATGAGGGTGAGGACAGAATTCTTGTTAACTCCCCGAAAGTTTCAACTTATGACTTAAAGCCGGAAATGAGTGCTTATGAGGTTTCCGAAAAGGTTAATGAAGCCGTCAGAAGCGGTAAGTATGACGTTATAATTCTTAACTTTGCAAACTGTGATATGGTTGGCCATACCGGTGTATTTGATGCAGCCGTAGCTGCAGTTGAAGCAGTTGACACGTGTGTTGGCACACTTTATGAAGCAGTACATGAAATGGACGGAGCTCTTTTGGTGACTGCTGACCACGGCAACGCAGACAAGATGTATGAAGAAGACGGATCACCCTTTACCGCTCATACAACAAACCCTGTTCCTTTCATTGTAGCCGATTATCCTTGTAAGCTTCGTGAAGGAGGACGTCTTTGCGATATTGCTCCCACAATGCTTAAAATTATGGGTATTCCGCAACCTGAAGAAATGGACGGAACTTCAATTGTTCTTTAATATGTTAATTTTGAAATTACGGCATACGATTTTTGTGTGCCGTTTTTCTTTTTAAGTTGAAACTCTTAAGAAGTGTGATATAATATTTTTATAATCTTCTTTCAAAAGGTGATAATATGAACATTCAGGACATACTTTCAAAATGCGACCACACATTACTCAGTCAAGGCGCTACTTGGGACGAAATTAAATCAATTTGTGACGACGGTATTAAGTATAAAACCGCTTCCGTTTGTATTCCTGCATCTTTCGTAAAACAGGCAAAGGAATATGTAGGCGACAAACTCCCGATTTGCACTGTAATAGGCTTTCCGAACGGTTACTCAACAACTGCCGCAAAATGTTTTGAAACAGCAGATGCAGTAAAAAACGGTGCAGATGAAATTGATATGGTGATCAATATAGGCTGGCTTAAAGATAAGAAATATGATGAAATATTAAACGAAATAAATGAGATTAAAAAGGCTTGTAACGGTAAACTCTTAAAGGTAATTGTTGAAACTTGCCTTTTAACCCGTGAGGAAAAAATAAAAATGTGCGAAATTGTGTCAAAATCCTGTGCCGATTACATTAAAACATCAACCGGTTTTTCTACCGCAGGTGCCACAAAAGAGGATGTTGAAATTTTCGAAAAACATGTTTCCCCGCATGTAAAAATTAAAGCCGCAGGCGGAATTTCCTCATTGGAAGATGCCGAAGATTTTATAAAACTTGGTGCATCAAGGCTTGGTACAAGCATAATTGTTAAAATAGTAAAAAAAGAAAATTTGTTATAAAGAAAGTGTTAAAATGGCAAAACGAGTATTTTTAATTGTTCTTGATTCGTGCGGAATAGGCGAAATGCCCGATGCTCACGAATTCGGTGACAAAGACTGCAATACACTTAAAAGAATTTCAAAATCGCCTTTTTTCAAATGTGATAATTTGAGAAAAATGGGGCTCGGTAATATCGAAAGTTGCGAATATATCGGTAAAACAGATAGTCAGACTGCGTCTGTCGGAAGACTTGCAGAATTGTCAAAGGGTAAGGATACCACAATCGGCCATTGGGAAATTTGCGGCATCATTTCCGATAAACCTTTGCCGACTTTTCCAAACGGTTTTCCTGAAGAAATAATTAAGGAGTTTTCAAAACAAACAGGCAGAGGTGTGCTTTGCAATAAACCGTATTCAGGAACAGAAGTTATTAAGGATTACGGTGAAGAACATATCAAAACCGGTGATTTAATTGTTTATACATCTGCGGACAGCGTTTTTCAAATTGCTGCGCATGAAGATGTTATACCGCTTGAAACTCTTTATGAGTATTGTAGAATTGCCCGTAAAATACTCACAGGCGAACATGCAGTAGGTAGAGTAATAGCTAGGCCGTTTATTACAGAAAACGATAAATTCAAGAGAACGGCGAACAGACACGATTTTTCACTTGAACCGCCTGATTTAACGGTTTTAGACGCAATTAAAAATAACGGTAAAGATGTATTTGCCATTGGAAAAATATATGACATTTTTGCAGGACAAGGCATAACTGAACACGTTTTTACTCACAGTAACACAGAAGGTATGAAAAGGGCACTTGAAGCGACAGATAAAGAGTTTAACGGACTTTGTTTTGTAAATCTTGTTGATTTCGATATGCTTTACGGCCACAGGCAGGATATTGACGGTTACGCAAAAGCTTTTTCTGAATTTGATAATTGGTTGCCTAAATTTACTGAAAAAATGCGTGATGATGATATACTTATGATTACTGCTGACCACGGTTGTGACCCCGGCGATGAAAGCACAGACCATTCGAGAGAATATGTTCCGTTGATAATTTACGGAAAAAATATTAAACCTGTTAATTTAGGTACAAGTCAAACTTATGCTGACATCAGCGCAACGGTGGCGGACTATTTAGATGTTGGTTTTGATACTGTCGGTGTCAGCCGATTAACAGAAATATTAAAAAGGTGAAATTATGACAAAACAGGAACTTTGCAATCTTGCAATTAAATCAATGGAAAATGCTTATGCGCCTTATTCCGGTTACAAAGTAGGTGCTGCATTACTAACAAAAACAGGAAAAGTATTTACCGGTTGTAACATTGAAAACGCTTCTTACACACCAACTGTTTGTGCAGAAAGAACTGCAATTTTCAAAGCTGTCAGTGAGGGTGAAAGAAATTTTACTATGATTGCAGTTGCCGGCGGAAAAAACGGTTATATTTCGGGCGAATTCCCGCCTTGCGGCGTATGCCGACAGGTTCTTTCTGAATTTTGCGACGGCAATTTTACTGTTTTAGCAGTAAACGGCGAAAATTCTTATAAAGAATATAAACTTTCAGACCTTTTACCATGTTCGTTTAACTCTGATAATTTGAAATGAGTAGGTGAAGTTATGAGAATGTATGATATCATTGAAAACAAAAGAAACGGTAAAGAACTTACTGAAGAAGAAATCCGATTTTTTGTAAATGGTTATACAGAAGGCTCCATTCCCGATTATCAAGCATCTGCATTTTGTATGGCAGTCTATTTTAAGGGTATGACAGAGAAAGAAACTGTTATCCTTACAGATGCAATGGCAAAATCTGGAGATACTGTTGACCTGTCAATGTTTGGTAATCTTTCCGCTGATAAGCATTCAACAGGCGGTGTTGGTGATAAAACGAGTTTAATTGTTGCCCCGATTGTTGCGTCGTTGGGCGGAAAAGTTACAAAAATGTCAGGCAGAGGTCTTGGACATACAGGCGGTACGGTTGACAAACTTGAATCAATTCCGGGTTACAAAACAACGCTTACAAGTGATGAATTCATTTCACAAATTGAAAAAGTTGGCATGGCGGTTATCGGTCAAAGCGGAAACTTAACTCCCGCAGATAAAAAGCTTTACGCTCTTCGAGATGTTACCGCCACTGTTGACAGTATTCCGCTTATAACATCAAGTATTATGAGTAAAAAAATTGCGGCAGGCTCACACAATATTGTACTTGACGTTAAATGCGGAAGCGGTGCATTTATGAAAACACCGGAAGATGCCGAAATCCTTGCAAAAGAAATGGTAAAAATCGGTAAGGAATGTGGCAGAAATATGGCTGCTTTAATTACGGATATGGATAGGCCTTTAGGTTCTGCTGTTGGCAATTCTTTAGAAGTAATCGAGGCGGTAAAAATTCTTAAAGGTGAACTTGACAATGACTTAAAAGAGGTCTGTGTTGCTTTGGCTACACAAATGATTTCACTTATTTATTCAGTATGTGAAAATGAAGCAAAAGAGAAAGTGCTTGATTCGCTTAACAGCGGAAAAGCATTCTTAAAAATGAAAGAATGGATCTCAGCACAAGGCGGTAATGTCGATTACATTGAGAATACTGACATATTCCCGAAAACAAAATATACCTTTGATGTTTTAGCAAATGACACCGGCTATATTTCGTATATGGATACTGAAAAAATCGGCATTACAAGCGTAATTCTCGGTGCAGGCAGAGCTTCAAAAGAAGATGAGATTGATTTGGCGGCAGGACTTGAAATTTTCAAGAAAACAGGTGACAGAGTAGAAAAAGGCGAGAGAATATCCACTTTTTATACCAACAGAGAAGATTCAATTCCCGATGCTGAAAAGATCTATAATTCTGCTGTTATAATTTCTAAAAATAGGCCCGAAAACAGACCTCTTATTTTCAAAAAAGTAAAATAAAACCTTTTTATTAGGTTTTTGAAAAAAATTATCAATTACCGTTGACAGAATAATCTCAAAATGATATAATTTTCGAGAAATAAATCTTTAATTCGATACAGAGATGTCGGCAAGATTGGGCAATATGTTTTCGTGGTGCTAATGCACCGCGTTATTTACGTATAACTTGTACCTTACCGACTAATCGGTAAGGTATTTTTTTAGGAGGACGTGCAATGCAGCAAAATCAAGGTATAAAACTTGTTAAGCTCAATAAAATTTCCGATGCTGTATTTTCGTACGGTGATATTTCTCTTTCAATTTCAAAAAATCTTGTTGCTTTTCCCGGCTTTTGCGATGTGCATGTTCATTTTCGTCAGCCGGGTTTTTCTTATAAAGAAACAATAAAGTCCGGTTCAATGGCTGCTGCTCATGGCGGTTATACCGCTGTTTGTACAATGCCTAACTTAAACCCGGTTCCCGACAGTGCAAAAAACCTGAATGAGCAGCTTAAAATTATTAAAAACGACGCAGTAATCGGTGTTTACCCTTACGGTTCAATAACTGTTGGTCAGTTAGGCGAAAAACTTTCTGATATGGAAGATATGGCGGAAAACGTTATTGCATTTTCCGATGACGGTAAGGGTGTACAAAGTGAAGCTATGATGCGTGAAGCTATGCTTCGTGCAAAGGCTCTCGGAAAAATTATAGTTGCCCATTGTGAAGACAATTCTTTACTCAAAGGCGGTTATATTCATGATGGAATTTATGCGAAGAAACACGGCCACAGAGGTATTTGCTCTGAAAGTGAATGGAAACCAATTGAACGAGACCTCAAATTAGCAAAGGAAACAGGTTGTGCATATCATGTATGCCATATTTCCTGTAAGGAAAGCGTTGAACTTATAAGACAGGCTAAGGCTGACGGTAAGGGTGTACAAAGTGAAGCTATGATGCGTGAAGCTATGCTTCGTGCAAAGGCTCTCGGAAAAATTATAGTTGCCCATTGTGAAGACAATTCTTTACTCAAAGGCGGTTATATTCATGATGGAATTTATGCGAAGAAACACGGCCACAGAGGTATTTGCTCTGAAAGTGAATGGAAACCAATTGAACGAGACCTCAAATTAGCAAAGGAAACAGGTTGTGCATATCATGTATGCCATATTTCCTGTAAGGAAAGCGTTGAACTTATAAGACAGGCTAAGGCTGAAGGCGTAAATGTAACTTGCGAAACTGCTCCGCATTATCTCATATTGACAGATGAGGACTTGCAGGATGACGGAA
>CAMFPJ010000038.1 GCA_945971755.1 uncultured Clostridia bacterium | reverse complement strand
CTGATGATTTATCAAGAGTAATTCCCGTTACGGGTTTTGTTACTGTAATTGAGCCTCCGGAAACCGAATGCGGTACATTATTACCGTTTGAGTCAACATTATCAGCACCGCCGGAAGCGCTCATTGTAAGCTTGCAAGTTCCCGATGAAGCAAGAATTTTGAATTTGACACTGAAAATTGTGCCTCCGCTTGATTTACAAGAATTAAGACTGCCTGAAAAATTAACAGACGAGCCCGAATTGAAAACACTGCCTGTTGCAAGCTTTGCACCGTTTGAAGAAGATACAAACCGAAGTTGTGAGGGGTCATAAGAAAGCTTGATTGAACAACCCCAAATGTCCGTACCGCCTGAAACATTAACATAAACAGTAACGGTGTCACCAGTTTTTCCCGAAGCGGAAGAAACAGAATATGTAACTGAAGAAGCGGCACTTGAAACTACGGAAAGCACCGATGAAACAAGCACAAAGCACATTATAACAGCAACTAACTTTGACAACTTTCTCATAACATCACCTACACACAAATTATAACCATATAATACAATATTTGACCTGAAAAGTCAATTGAAGTACAAATATAAAATAATGGAAAACTCCGCAAGACTTATGCCTTACGGAGTAAAGTAACCTTTGTTTTATTTTAAGTTCAAAATGTTTGTTGCAACCGTAAAATAAATAAGAAGTGTTACAGCGTCAACAATTGTTGAAATGAACGGGCTTGACATTACAGCCGGGTCAAAACCTACCTTTTTTGCGATTACAGGAAGTACAGAACCAACAACCTTTGCAAACACAACCGCCATAATCATTGTAAAACTTACGACAAGTGCAACCCAAGGGCCTACACTGTCAAAAATCATAAGTTTTGCAAAGTTTACTATTGCAAGAGCAATACCGCACACCAATGCAATTCTCAGTTCCTTAAATATTACTTTTAATGTGTCACGGAATTCAATATCACCCAAAGAAAGACCGCGAATAATTGTTGCGGAGGACTGCGCACCGCAGTTACCGCAAGTACCTGTAAGCATTGGAATAAATGCCGTAAGTGCCACGCAAGCGGTAAGTGTGCCTTCAAAATGATTTATGATTTTTTCTGTAAATGTAGCAGAAACCATTAAAAGCATAAGCCATGGAATACGCTTTTTGAAGTTCTCAATTACACTCATTTTAAGATATGGCTTATCGGTTGGCGTGATAGCCGCCATCTTTTCGATATCCTCTGTTGCCTCTTCCTGCAAAACATCGATAGCGTCGTCAACCGTAACAATACCTACAAGTCTTTCTTCACTGTCCACAACAGGCAATGCCAAAAGGTCATATTTTTGGAACATATCCGCAACAACCTCTTTATCCTCAAATGTTGAAGCAGAAATTACGTTCGGTTCCATTATATCACGGATTAAATCACTCTCATCAGAAAGCAAAAGATCTTTTGCAGTAACAACGCCTTTAAGTTTGCGCTTGCTGTCAGTAACGTAGCAAGTGTAAATAGTTTCTTTGTCAACACCCGTTCTGCGAATTCTTGTAAATGCGTCCGCAACAGTCATATTGCGTTTAAGGTCAACGTACTCAATGGTCATAATGCTGCCGGCAGAGTCTTCCGGATAGCGCAAAATCTCATTTATACTCTTACGCACTTCAGGGTCGGTATGCCGCAAAATACGTTTAACAAGAGTGGCAGGCATTTCTTCAATCATATCAACAGCGTCGTCAACGTAAAGCTCATCAAGAACTTCACGAAGCTCCGAGTCTGAAAACGCACGGATAAGTGCCTCTTGGTACTCAGGCTCCATATTAACAAACACTTCTGCGGCAAGTTCTTTGGGAAGCAGTCTGTAAACAAGTGTAAGTTCACGCTCTTCAAGCTCCATAAAAAGCTCGGCAATGTCCTGCTCGTTCATATCTTCAAGAATTACTTTGAGTTTTGCCCAATTTTTACTGTGAATAAGCTCCTTAATATTTTCAACTAAGGTTTCAAACATTTCATCCATTTTTGTTCACTCCATTCTGAAAATCAATTTTGAAGTGAAACGCCTAAAGTGACAATTGCGGAAAGAACGCAATTTGTACTCGGGGGTTTCGCTTTGGTACTTCGGTAACTGTCCACAATCTCACTCTCCTTTTTAAGATGAAATAAAAAACGCACTCTTTGCTTGAACGCAAGAGTGCTGAAAAACACGTAAAATTCGTTCAAGCTTTAGCTTTGCAGGGCAATGAAACTGAGTTAAATCACACCTTGTGTTCGATGTGACCTGTTAACCTGCTTACAGTGTCTCCACCGTTTCGCGGTATCAGTCCGTATCCTAACTGCAGTAGCCTTACCTACCGAAACATTTTGTACTATTATTATCTGCCTTTATTTTTAATTTGTCAATACAAATTGCACAAAAAATACAAAGAAAAATTGTTATTTACGTTCCTTTCAAAATAACCCGTAATTATTGAATAAACTTTTCAATTATGATAAAATAGTCTATATTTTTATTTAGGAGTGGGTTTATGGAAATTATTCAGAAAGCCAAAAGTACTGTTTCTGATGTGAAAACTTATTGGAAAATACCAATGCCACACAGATATATGACCTTTAAGGAAATTGCTGCTTATGCAGGCGGCGGTATCGGTGCTTACTTTATTATTCAGTTAGGCAGCACACTTTTGGTAGGTACACAGAATATGATTGTCGGTAACGCTATCGGCGTTGCTCCCACGGAAATGTATATTCTCTACCTTATTTCAACTCTTGCCAACATTCCTCTTACTGCTGTGAGAGCAACTATTGTTGATAATACAAGAAACAAGGCAGGCAAATACAGACCTTATATTCTTTCAATGGGTATTCCGACGGCAATCATTTCAATAGCGTACGTCTGGTTCCCGTATGCTAAAATGTATGAGTTATTCCCGCAGATGATTTTCGGCAAAGAAGCGGGATATGTGATAAAATGTGCTATGGTCTTGTTATTTAGCCTTTTGTTACAATTCTTCTTCAACTTCTTTAATGACGCTTACACAAACCTTATTCACGTTCTCTCCCCTAACACTCAGGAAAGAACCGATGTGCTTGCCGTAAAGTCTGTTGTTTATTCCCTTGCACCGTCTATAATGAACATTGTTGCTCCCCTTGTTGCACAAAAACTTGCGGACAATAACCTTTTTGACCTTAAAGTTTACCGTGTTACATATCCGATTTATGCTATTTTCGGTATTGCACTCATTATTATTGTTTATGCACATACCAGGGAAAAAATTGTTCAGGCAAAAACTCACACTATTCAAATCAGTTTTATCGACTCCCTTCGTGAGGTTGCTAAAAATAAATACTTCTGGATTATTGCCTGTGCAGGCTGGCTCGGTTTCCTTGAATCTTCTTACGGCGCTGTTCTTAACTGGTCATACACTTACGGTAAATCATGTACAGGCGGTCAGTTGGCACTTATCAACACACTCATTGGTAACGCATCTCTTTGGGGTATGCTTCTTGCACCGATTTGCATTAAAAAGTGGGGCAAGAAAAAGGTTCTCGTTGGCGTTAACCTTTTGAATGTTCTTTTCATTATTTCAATGCTTATTGACCTTAAAAACATTTGGTGGATTTTTGTGTGCATCTATCTTAACTGGCTTGTAGGTGCATTTGAACAGATTACCACGCCTGCAATTCAGGCGGACATCCGTGACTATCAGCAGTATCAGTCAGGCGAAAGAATTGACGGTATGTTTGCTGCGGTTACAACTATCGGCAACGTTGTTACTCTTATTACATCATCAGTTACACCGATTGTTCAAAGGCATTACGGCGTTTATGACGGTAACGGTTACGATAACCCCTTTGATATCCTCGATATAAAAACCGGTGAACCCGGACTTCTTTACAAGCTTATGACTGCTATGATTCTCATGGCGGCATTCGGTGCATTTATGAACGTTGTTCCTTACTTCTTCTATGACCTTAAAGAGAAGCAGCAGAAGGCTATTGTTCGTATTCTTAAAATCAGAGCTTTATTTGAAGACTACGGCAACGGTATTATCAATGAGGGCGAACTTGTTGAGACTATTGATATTATCCGTGCCGCAAGGGAACTTCAAAACGAAGAAGCTGTTGATGTTGACAAGAGAGCGTACAAGCACATTTCCGATAAATCGGAACGTAAGCTTGCAAAGAAAGAAATGCGTGCAATGCTTGAACGAAATGAAGAAATTGAAATTTCAAAACTTGTTTGCAAAGAGCTTGACAAGTTCCAAAATCCTTTTTACAGAGCACAGCTTGACGCATACAAAGAAACTTATTCTGCCGGACTTCAAGGTCTTTTGCTCTTAGATATCAACGATATCAAAGAAGAGCTGAATGTAGCAAAGAATATGCCGAAAGATACTGCCGAGGACAAAGAATACAGAAAATACGCAATTCAAATTGCAAAGCGCAAAAAACTTGCTTATAAAGAAATCAAGAAGCACTTCTCAAACGGTGAAGACTTTGTTGAACCGGACTTTGCTGTTCTTGAAAGCATTTTCGAGCGTCAGGATGAATGTGAGACAATGCTTAACGCTCTCGGTACCGAACTTCACGAAGCAAAGGACAATAAAGATTCTCAAAGAGTTGCAGAAATCAAAGCTGAGATTAAAAAGGTTACTCTTGACAGAAAAATTGCCCGTGCAGATGAGAAGGAAGAAACCAATAAGCACGTTATATTCAGCCGTGCCGCAAAGCCTTACCTTGATGCAAAAAGAGTTATTGAACAGGCTGAGAATTACACTCACTTTGATGAAATTGAATCTCTTTATGACACGTCAAAAGAGATTTATGAAGCAAAGCGCCAGGCTGACATTGAAGAAATTGCTCGTTTGAAGGCTGAAAAAGAAGAAATGAAAGCAAAGATTAAGGCTGAAAAAGAAGCAAAAAAGATTTCTAAAAAGTAATTACTCAAAAAGAATAACCTGCCGAGGAATTTTCCTTAGCAGGTTATTTTTTGTTTGATTAAAGAGTAACCGTGATTTTGTCACCTTTATTGGTGGGCAAAACAATTTTGTTGTTTACGGAATTATAAACCTTACCGTCCGGCAAAGTAGCTTCAAAGTTTCCGCCGAAATAAGCAAGAGTTAAATCTCCGCCCAAATTGGAAAAAATCTCAGCATACTTTAATTTGCCGTTTTCCCACTTTTCGCTTATTTCAAAATTACCTCTTGCGACAAGTCCTTTTACTTCTCCGTTTTGCCAAGCAAAAGGCAATGCGGGTAAAAGTTCAACATAACCGCAATGGCTTTGCATAAGCATCTCGTTAACTCCCGCAGTAAAGCCGAAGTTACCGTCAATCTGAAACGGCGGGTGAAAATCGTAAAAATTAAGATAAATTCCGTTTTTGAATAAATCTGTAATAAGTTTATGGGCACGGTTGCCGTCACCCACACGAGCCCAAGAATTGATTTTCTGCCCCATTGACCAACCGGTACTCTTATCCCCTCTGTGATTCATTGAGATAATTGCAGCATCAATTAAGTCGGGGTCTTTTTCTTTATTCATTACGTTGCACGGGAAAAGTCCTAACAAGTGCGACATGTGTCGGTGATGATGCTCGCCTATTGAGCCGAGCGTTGTTTCGTGATACCATTCTTTTATTTGCCCGTCATCACCGATTTCATAAGGCTTGAGTTTGGCTTGGATATCTTTCCATCTGTCAATTAAATTTTCATCCACACCGAGACATTTCGCAGAATTTATTGAATCTTCATAAAGCTGATAGATAAGTGCCTGCTCATAAGTGTTACCCATTGTTCTCGGACCGTGTTCAGGTGAGAAGCAAGGGTACGTTACAAGTCTGTCGCCGTTTTCTACCAAAAGTCTTGAGAAATACTCTGCTGTTTCTTTAAGCATCGGATAAACGTCATTTTTAAGTATTTCCTTATCGCCCGTGTATTCAAAATGTTCGTAGCAATTGTGGAGTATCCACGGAACAGCGGCCGGTGACCAACCCCAATCGAAAACCCAACCGGGACAAGTCCAGCCGAAAGGAGTATTTTGCGTGTGGAACAAAAATCCGTTTTTCTCATTTTCACTGCTTTTAACATTTGTATAATATTCAGCAGTTACCCTACCCGGCTCTACAAGTGATTTTATGTAACGGATAAGGGGAATTGCACACTCGGCAATATTTCCTGAAAATGCGTGCCAATAATTCATTTGAAGATTTATATTCAAATGGTAATCACTGCTCCATTTCGGCGCATTTGTGCAATTCCAAATACCTTGAAGATTTGCAGGCAAAATGTCAGTTTCTCTTGAAGAGGAAATAAGTAAATATCTGCCAAACTGATACAGCAGTTCCTCTGCTTTTCGGTCATTTTCAATATTTGTACCGTAATTTCTTATCAATTTATCTGCGCTTATTTCCGAGCTGCCGCCCAAAGACAGTGTAACTCTGTCAAAAATGCGGCTGAAATCGGTTTTATGAGTTTCCGAGAGTTCTTTTACGCCCTTAACGGAAAGTTGTTTAACCTTTGTTTTTAGGGAATTTACGGTTTCTTCCGTGTTAAAGTCTTTTTTGCGATATACCGGATATTCGTCAAGATAATCTGTTTCTTCCGCAGTGATAAATGTTGCGAAAGTACCACCGGAAATTTTACATTTTCTGCCTGCAAAGGAAATTACACCATCAGTTAAAATCTTAGTGACGGAAATGCAGTTAAGCCCGTTATCCTGAACTTTTGATTTAACCGTTAAAACAGTGTCGTTATATTGAATTTCACTATTCAGAGATTTATTTTTACAAATAACAAACTCAAAATTAAGGGCGCCGCCCTCTCGTGTGAAATTCATTACTGTGCAGTTATCGGGATAAGACGCAAAGAAAGTTCTTTTGTCTTCAACGGTTTTACCGTTCCAAAGTTTTGCAGAATAAGAAACGGTGCAAACTGCATTTCGTAAATCTAATTCTCTGCGGTAATTTTTATAGGAGAAAATATTTGAAAAATTAACCTTAATTACTCCTCTGCAAAGATAAGCGCCGTATTCATCGGTATTATCACTGCCCGTTAATTTTTCGCAAAGAATATGCGCTTTTCTGTCATCGCCGTTTTTGAATGCGTCGTAGATTTCTTTATAATAATCTCTCGGCAGTTTTCCGTTTTTGTCGGGAGTTACCGTGTTGCCGCCCACATAATCAGGTCGGTCTTTTGAAGGCCCTCCCCGCCAGAGATTTTTATTATTGAAATAGATAACATCATTTTTAACGTCACCTAAAACAGAAATTCCAAGAGTTCCGTTACCCAAAGGCAATGAGGCTTGCTCCCACAGATTTTGATAATCGCGGAAATAAGCCTTTTTAAGTTTTAGTTTTGACGGCGGTAAATCAAAAAACAATTTCATATTATTCACCAAGCTTACAAATCATTTTATAATGCGGGATATGAAGGTCATATATTACATCAAAAGAAACAACCTTAAATCCTAATTTTTCATAAAAGCCCTGTGCGTGAGTTTGCGCTTCAATAGTAACAGTGAAAATTCTTTCTTCTTTTACTCTTCGTAGCAGCTCATTAACCACTAATTTGCCGTAACCTTTACCTCTAAATTCCTTTTTAACGGCAATTCTGCCGATATGGCAGGTCTTTTCATCAACATAAACCACTCTGCCTGTGCCGACCGCTATGCCGTCATCATAGACAACCAAATGCGGTGTTACTTTGTCGAGTTCGTCAATTTCAGCTTCAAAGGGATATTTCTGCTCATCACAGAACACTTCCTTCCGAAGTGTTATTGAATCTTCATAAGGCTCGCCCTTTTCAAACCATTTGTAAGTTATCATATTTTCTCCGCCTTAAATGAAAATCTGAATTTAAGAGGTTTATCTGTTTTAACCCTGTATTTTTCAAGTGTGTCGGGGCCGCATGTGTTAGTGCCTGTACCACGCATAAATCCGTCAACCGAAAGAACTGTTGTATCTGCGTACTCAATTTCCTCTTGATGTTTTGCGCTATCAAGTGATTTTTGAGTGTAATTGTGTGCAGAGAAACTAAACTTCGGTTCTCCGTAAACAGTAAATGCCTCTCCCTTATCATTGAAAAGCTTTAAGTACTTAACGCCGCCGCAGTTACCGTTATCCTGTGGCATAATATACGGCTCGTGCATTTCCTGTACCGTTGTTCTGTATATACCTATTGTAGCGTGGTCACGGAGGTCGCATAGATTTTCCATTTTTTCATCTGAACCCCTGCCGTAAAACTCAATATGAGAAAATTCTTTAGGAAGTTCAACCGTTACGCCGAAGCGCTGAAGTTCAAGCGGCCCGAATATTGACTTTTGAAGTGTACTTTCAACGCTGACAAGTCCGTCACTATGAATAACATAGACAATATTTGCATCAAATAACTTGCGGAACGACTTTTTAACACTGTAAGTTACTGCTACCACGGTGTAATAAGATTTATCGGCAAAGCTGAAGCTTTTAACTACTGTTTTTGCATCTTTAACGCCTGCAACTGCCCAAAGTTTCGGGAAGCCCATAGCGTCATTATCAAGAGAAGCTCGGGTGATGTTAGGGGCAAAGCCTTTTTTTCCGTCAGCCGGGTTTGTATTCAAGTAATTTTTACCGTTTTTAACGTATTCTGTCATTTCGCCCGTCTGCTTATTAAATGCTACATGACCGCCGTCAAAACCAACAGTTAAAATGTCGTTATTAAGTGATGATGTTACTATGCCAACACCGCTGCTTTGCGGTGCGAACTTCTTAACATCATTAAGCACCGCTTGTTCAAGGGATACTCTTGTGTCACCGTCAAAATAAGCGATATTAACGTGGCAATCGTCTGTAGCAGAAAATGCATCATACGGAATTTCGTAAGTTTTCTTCTGCATTGGCTCAATATCAAGATTTAGTTCGCCTGTTTTCACCTTTTCGCCGTTAACAAGCTGAGTCCAGACAACTTTTAAGTAATTGCTGTTCTTAAATCGGTTCGTATTAGTAAATTCAAACACTTTTCCGCTGACGTGACGGCTTCTGACCGGCCTGTAAACCGCTTTGATTACAAACGCACCTGTATGAGGTGTTTTATCGGGATACATCATACCGTCAACGCAGAAATTACTGTCGTGCTTTTTCTCGCCGTGGTCTCCGCCGTATGTATATTTGAAATTGTATTTAGAATCATCTTTTCCGTGGTAAACCGCATGGTCTGCCCACTCCCAAATACAACCGCCCATTAGGTTGTCATGAGCATAAATACTTTCCCAATATTCTTCCATTCCTCCGGGGCCGACGCCCATTGCGTGACAATACTCACACATAAAGAACGGTTTATCATAAAACTTTGCTTCTTCCTTTTTGCTTCCTATCTTTTCGAAGTGGTCATGGAACGGATACATTTCGGAGATTACGTCATAAGCAAAGCGCTTGGTTCTTACAACTCCCTCATAATGAACAGGAATTGGTGTTCCCTGCTCTTTCAGATAATCGTAACACTTATCCTGACACCTCCAGCCGCCTGCCTCGTTACCCAATGACCACATTGTTATTGACACATGGTTGCGGTCACGGAAATACATTCTGCTGACTCTGTCAACATATCTCGATGCCCATGAAATATCGTTACTGATAAGATTTGGTGTTCCGGGCTTTTGGCAGTCAAATGCGCCGTGAGTTTCAATATCTGCCTCATCAACGATATAAAAGCCCATTAAATCGGCAAGTGTCAAAAGAGTAGGGTCGGGCGGGTAATGGGAAGTACGGATAGAGTTTATGTTAAACTCTTTCATTGTTTTAAGTTCGCTTTCAATTTGCGGCAGTGTCAAAACATATCCGTTTTCGGGGTCTGTGTCATGGTGGTTAACACCCTTAAATTTAATGGGTTTGTCGTTAAAATAGAAAATATTGCCTTTAATCTCAACAGTCTTAAAGCCTATGTACTGTCTGATTACGGAAACGGTTTCTCCACCTTTTTTAAGAGTTATATAAAGAGTATAAACACAAGGTTCTTCGGCGTTCCATTCTTTAACAGAAAGTTCACCGAACGGGAGTTCGGTTTTTCCTGATGCATTCTGAGTCACTGAAGACACAAGATTTTCTCCGTCAAGCAGGTCGCAAGTAACGGTATAATCTTTTGTGTCACCGATAACGTCAACACAAACGTTAAGATTATACTTTCCCTTCACACTTCTAACCGAATTTGCGAAATAGTCATAAATATAAGTGTTTTCAAGCTCGGTAATATAAACATCACGGAAAATACCGTTTTCACGGAACATATCCTGACATTCAAGGTAAGTACCCGTTGACCACTTGCTGACTACGGCAAGAATTTCATTTTCACCCTCAACTAAAAATTCTGTAATATTAAACTCGGCAGAATTGTGCGAGCCTTCGCTGTAACCGACAAATTTGCCGTTAACGTAAAGGTCGAGTGAAGACATAACACCTAAAAATGTAATAATTCTAACCTTTGACGTATCATTTACCGTAACAAATTTTCTGTAAATACCCATAGGTACGTCCTGCGGAACTTCAGGGTAAAGAGTCGGGTCAAATTCATAACGTGTATTAAGGTAGCAAGGCTCTCTATACCCTGTTCTTGCCCAGGTGCTCGGGACTTGAACTTTATCAAACTGAACACGCTCTGTGTAAAAGCTGTTTGGAATAAGCATATCCTTTTCGTAATATTTGAAATCCCACTCTCCTGAAAGTACAAGAACTTTATCACTGTTGTATCTTTCAGTAAGTACAGTCTGCTCACAAAGCTTTTCTTTAGAAGAATACGGAATGAAATAAGCACGGGGAGAAAGTTTACCAATCTCACTGATGTCTTTCTGTCTGAAATTTTCTCGGTTTATAAGGTAATTCATAATATACCTCCATTACAATAGATATATCAAAATTTTACCATATACAAGGCTTTTTTACAACGGTATTTTGAAAGATTTAAGGCAAAAAGTGTAAAATTATATTGACTTTTTATATGCAATATGATACCATCTCTTTTGATAAATGTGTATTATTTAAGACACTATTAAGGAGTTCGTATGGGAAAAGCATTTGACGGCAAGGCTTTGGAGTTAATTTACAAAACACCTTTATTTTCAGGCTGTGACAAAGAATTGCTTTTTAGGGTTCTCAAAGAGTATTCACAGGTTTGCTCATACAAAAAAGGTGAAACCGTTTTTTCGAAAGAGTGCCCACCCTCTCTTTGTGTAATTCTTGACGGCTCTGCAAAAGTGAAAAAGGGCGAAACAGTTATCAGCCATTTGGAAACGGGCGACCTTTACGGTGCGGCATTTCTTTACAACGATGTTGCATCTTTTCAAAACACTGTAACGTCGCTTTCGCCTTTAACTGTGGTTACCGTTTCAAAAGACGGTGTTGACGAAATAATTAAAAATGACCCGAGCATTGCAATTAACTACATTAAATATCTTTCTCACAGAGTTAGTTTCCTGAACGATAAAATTGAGGGTTACACCGCACAAAGCGCCGAAGAAAAGCTTATGCATTACCTTAGGAAGAATGCGGACACAGTTGGTACGAAGTGCGAAATCACTGTTTCAATGAAAGAACTTTCATCAGTCCTCGGAATCAGCAGGGCAAGTCTTTACAGAGTGTTAGACTCCCTTGAAAACAGCGGAAAAATACGCAGAGATAATAAAAAAATATGTATATTATAAACGAAAGGACGAT
>CAMFPJ010000037.1 GCA_945971755.1 uncultured Clostridia bacterium | reverse complement strand
AAATTGAAAGAAAATTAAAGGAAAAGACAGATATTCCCATTTTCCACGATGACCAGCACGGCACCGCAGTTGTTGTTGCGGCGGCGGTTATCAATGCACTTCGCGTTGTTGACAAAAAAATTGAAGATTGCACAGCCGTTTTCTCAGGAGCAGGCGCTGCAGGCATTGCCATTGCAAAGCTCCTTATCAGCCAGGGCATTAAGAGTGTTATTATGTGTGACAGTAAAGGTATTATCTGCAAGGGCGATGAAAAACTCAATGACGCCAAAAAAGCAATCGCAGAATTTACCAACCCGGAAAGAAAAACAGGCACCCTCTCAGACGCAATGAACGGCGCGGACATCTTTATCGGTGTTTCTGCTCCGGGAATTGTTACGGAAGATATGGTTGCATCAATGGCAGAAAAACCAATCGTGCTTCCTATGGCAAACCCCGTGCCCGAAATTATGCCCGATTTGGCGCTTAAAGCGGGTGCGGCAGTTGTAGGAACAGGCAGAAGTGACTTTCCGAATCAGATTAACAATGTTTTGGCATTCCCCGGAATTTTCCGCGGCGCACTTGATTGCAGAGCAAGCGATATTAACGAAGAAATGAAAATTGCGGCGGCAAGAGCTATTGCATCACTTGTTAGTGACGAAGAACTCAGTCCTGAATATATTTTACCAAAGGCATTTGACGAGCGAGTAGGCAAAACTGTTGCCGAGGCTGTTATGAAAGCTGCAAGAGAAACAGGAGTAGCAAGAATATAAATCTTTTGAGGTGTTGTTATGGCTGAAGAAGAGAAAAGAGGATTTTCCGAAACTGTAAACAATGAAGTACCGGAAGGTGTGGAATATGACGTTTTTTCCGAAAACAGCACGGAAAAAGAACATCCTGTTAACCGTGAATATCTGAATCGAATTTTTGACGGCGGGATTAAGCTTCAGCACGATACCGTTACCTTCACAAGAGAAATGCACGGCAAAATGTATTTAGATATTGAAAATCACTATGAAACAGAACGAAAAGAAAAGGTAAAGTGGATAAAGATTTGTCAATTGGCTGCTGTTGTATCGGTAGGTCTTGCGCTTGTACCGGTTTTTACAATAGGTTTTAACGGAATTGTCGGACTTGTTCTTTACCTTTATATGGTGTTTATGCTGGTGTTTGCATTATATATGGAAATGTGCACTGTTTCATACATTAAAAAATTTATAAAACTTAAAAAAGAACGAGAAAAAAACATTGAACGGCTAAACCAGCGAAAAGAAGAAGCTATGCTTTCGGGCACTTACGACGCTGATTTTTGAGAGGTGAAATATGGAACAAGAAGAAAAAAGAGAATTTTCCGAAACTGTAAACAACGAAGTACCGGAAGGTGCGGAATATGACGTTTTTGAGTGCAATGTCAAAACCTTTTTAGAAAGTCATGAAATGAACCGAGATTATTTGAAGCACATCTATAAAGAGGATATGAGCTTTCTGAATAAAGACGTTCGTATGACAAGAACCGAATATTACAAAGAGTTAAATGATATAGAAAATACTTATGCGAAGGAACTCTCAGTACAAAAAAAGTTGATTGTTTTGCACGCTGTGCTTTTTGTGTTAATGCTTATTTTCGCCATTATTATGCTTTCTTTTTGGTTGGTAAATAATGAAGTTTACGGGCAACTGCGCAAACAGGCGTCATTAAACGATGCCGATTTCAGCAAAAGTGATTCTTTAGGCTATTGGGCTATGATTACCTTGTACGGCTCTTTGGGTTTCTTTTCACTGTTTTTTGGTATTGTTCAATTTGCATTTTTCGGTTATGGGCATTACAAAAAGATTAAAGAATTGAAAAAGAGTAAAGAAAAGTCCATAAGCCTATTAAATGACAGAAAGCATGATTTTATGCTGCTCGGTCAATATGATGCGGCAAAGTAAACGGACAAAAAATAACCCCAT
Source organism: uncultured Clostridia bacterium (assembly GCA_945971755.1). Taxonomy (GTDB): domain Bacteria; phylum Bacillota; class Clostridia; order Oscillospirales; family Acutalibacteraceae; genus Fimenecus. Next base: position 9,885 of record CAMFPJ010000037.1, on the reverse strand, counting down.
CCGTTTGGATGGGGAATTTTTATGATTTTTTGTAAATTATTTTGCAAGAGCACCAATCTCAAGCATAAATCCGCCGAACTGACCGCCGAATTCAGGCGCACCGTCCATAATGATATGACCTGCTTTAACAGCAGCTAACATATCGTCAGTACCAAGGAGTGTGCCGAGAGCTGAATCAAAGCTGTCAAAGCGAAGTGTAAAGAACGGCATTGCACGTTTGTATTCGCCTCTGCCGGCTCTTGACTTACCTGCCTTAATTCTGATGAATGCAGCAACTTCCGGGTGGTCATTAACTGCCAAAGCGTAAACTCTGTCAGGTGATTTCATTGTCCAGTCATGGATTTCCGGGTGTCCCATCTTGTTAAGCTGGCTGATACCGCTTGAAAGAAGGTAGAACATACATTTAACCATTAACTGTTTGTCTTCTTCCTTTTCAGGGGCCTTTGTTGCCGAAAGCACGCTTGACATCTTAAGAAGTGTCATAAGAAATGCCTTGAAAGCACCGAAATGTTTAGCAATACCTCTCATCTTAGGGAGAGTTGCAGGGCTCATTTTACCCTTAAAGAATGCGTTCATTGCTTCAACCGACTTAAACTCAAGCTCAACATGAGGATTTGGGTCAACGCTGTTTAAGTGAACAAGCCAATCCTCTGAACCGTTGATAACATAATGCATTCCGACTTTTCCGCCCTCTGCGTCAGGGTCAAGGGCACTTACTTGAATTACAGCGTGCACCTTTTCATACTGCTTCTTAAGAGACGGAACATCTTGTGCCAAAACCTTAATTAAAGGTAATGCGGCATTAAAGAATATTTTATTTGCATAAAGTTCTTCTTGTGTATGCATTTTTATTAAGCTCCTTTCCGATATATAATCAAACTGTTATTTGCTTATTATACATCGTCGTCCCAGTTATCGTCTTCTTCAAAGTCAGCCTTCATAACTTCACGCACAGCAGCGATAATACCGTTTGCATCAATACCAACCTCAGACATAATGTCCTCATGAAGACCGATAGGAGCAAATTTATCTTGGTGACCGAGCATCTTAAATGCACAACCCTTACCTGCCTGAGCCATAACCTCGGCAACTGCCGAACCAAGTCCGCCGATTACCGAGTGGTCCTCAACGGTGATAATTCTTCTTGTGTCCATAACAGCCTTAATGATAGCATCTCTGTCAATAGGCTTAATTGTGTGCATATTAAGAACACGAACCTTAAGTCCGTCAGAATTCTCAAGGAATTCAGCGGCCTGTTTAGCCTGGAATACGCAGGAACCGCAAGCAATAACAGTAATGTCAGTGCCCTCGTGAATTTCCACTGCTTTACCAACCTCAAAGCCGTAGTCCATATTTTCATAAAGAACACGGTCAAAACCACGGTTGATACGAATGTAGTAAGGGCCAAAGTTTTCATAAGCAGCATTAACTGCATTTGCAGTTTCAATACCGTCTGCAGGAACAATAACTGTAAGGTTAGGCATTGCACGAGTAATTGCAAGGTCAGTAATTGCATGGTGTGTTGAACCTGCCTGACCGAAAGACGTGCCTGCATGTGTAGCAATAATCTTTGCGTTAACATTCTGGTAGCAAATGTCTGTATGAAGCTGGTCGCAAGCACGCATTGATGTAAATGCTGAGAAACCAGAGATAAATGGAATCATACCTGCTCTTGCCATACCTGCACCTACACCGAACATATCCTGCTCTGCAATACCAACGTTGATAACTCTTTCAGGACAAGTTTTAAGAACATCACCGAGTTTTGTTGACTTTGCAAGGTCAGCGGTGATAGCACAAACTCTTGGGTCCTTTTGCATAATATCGGAAATTGCTTTACCGTAAATTTCGGCAGTAGCAACTTCTGTCTGGTCAATTGCGTTATATACAAATCCGCCTGCCATAATTATTTGCCCTCCTTATTAGCTCTGTCGCATCTTGCTTTGAAGTCTTCCTCAAGCTCTTTACTGTATTTTGCAAAGAGGTCATCATCAATAGCCATATAGTGACAGTGGTAGTCACCGGCAATATCCTTAATACCGGCACCCTTTTGAGTGTCCATAAGGATACATGTAGGAGCGCATTTTTCTTTACTGCGAGCGATTGCTTCGTCAATAGCGTCACAAAGCTCGCCAATGTTGTTGCCGTCAACACAAATTGTGTTAAATCCGAATGCACGCATTTTGTCTGCAACGGGCTCAAGCTTCATAACTTCTTCCGTTGGACCGTCAATCATACAATGGTTACGGTCAATAAATACGATGCAGTTTGAAAGCTCATAGTGGTTAATGGTCATAAAGCCTTCCCAGTTTGAGCCCTCGCCAAGTTCACCGTCACCGGTTACAACATAAGTTAAGTAATCTTTGTTCATAAGTCTTGCTGCAAGTGCAGTACCTGCCGCAATAGAAACGCCGTGGCCGAGTGAACCGGTTGATGCGTCAACACCTTTTACTTTATTAGAGTCAAGGTGAATGCCCATCTTTGAGCCTGAAAGGTTGAAGGTTTTAAGCATTTCTGGGTCATTAAAGCCCTTGTCGCAAAGAACAGGTGCATAAGCAATACCTGCGTGACCTTTACTTAAAATGAAACGGTCTCTGTCTTCCCATTGCGGGTCTTCAACCTTAATGTTAAGGTACTTGTGATAAAGAACAGTAAGAAGGTCTAAAACACTGTAGCCGCCGCCGATATGTCCAGAACCTGCCCACATTGTTGTTTGTAATGTGAGTTTACGAAGGTCATAAGCTTTTTGCTCAAGTGCTAACCATTCTTGCTTGGATAAATTAGCCATACATTTTTCCTCCTATATTGTTACGGGAAAGCCCGTAAGTTACTTGAATTAGAAAAGCTCCGGGTGATTTTTGCGAACAACGTTAAATGCATCTTCCGCAATGTCTATTGAAACTTTAATATCATCTTCAGTAAGAGATGCGTTAATGAAATGGTTGTGGTGAGAGGCAAGGAAAAGTCCTCTTGAAACGCACTCTGCAATCCACTCCTGATGAAGCATAAGGCTGTCATCGTTAGCAATTCTTAAGTAGAAGAGTGCCGGTTCACCGGATACAACAAGGTCAAAGCCGTTGTTCTGAGCGGCAGCCTTAAAGCCATCTGTTAACTGAGTACCGAGTTTACGGAAGAGTGTAGGTGTGTCAAGAGCTTTCATCTTGTTGATACAAGCAATACAAGCGGCAAACGGAACTGCACTCATCCAGTAAGAGCCCGTGTAAGTCATACCCGAAACAGTTGCTTTCATGTGCTCACCGCCGCAAAGTGCCGACATATTGTAGCCGTTTGCAAGTGCTTTACAGAAGCAGATAAGGTCTGCCTTGATGCCGTAGTAATGGTCAGAGCCTGCAAGGTCAAGACGGAAGCCTGCACGAACATCGTCAAAAATAAGAACAACGCCGTGGTCGTCACACCATTTACGTACCGACTGCCAATACTCACGCGAAGCTACCTCGTTATCCTTGAAGTTACCGTGGTCATAGGGCTGAGCGATAAGTCCTGCAATGTCGCCGTCATTATCGTCATAAAGCTTCTGAAGAGCGTCAATGTCAAACCAGGGTGCTACAAGATTGTGGCAAACATCTTCCGGAAGAATGCCGGGGTAGTCAACCTTTTGTGCCCACTGGAAGTCACCGTGGTAATAACCCTTTAAGAAGATAATTTTTCTTTTGTGTGTATGTGCACGGGCTGACATAACAGCAAGTGTTGTTGTATCTGAACCGTTCTTGCAGAAGAATGCCCAGTCAGCAGATGCAACCGTATTAACAAGGTTTTCGGCACATTCAACCATTATTGTTGAAGGAGCAGTAGTGCAGTTGCCTTTTTCAAGCTGTGCTTTAGCGGCAGCGTCAACGTCAGGGTCGTTGTAACCGAGAACGTTAGGACCGTATGCACACATATAGTCGATATATTTATTTCCGTCTGCGTCCCAGAAGTAAGAACCTTGCGCTTTTGTAGAATAGAACGGCCACTTTTGAATCGGAATCCAAAGACCTTCCGACGGACCTAAATGCCCGTAAATACCTGCCGGAATTACTTTAAGTGCTCTGTCGAAATATTCACGGCCTTTGTCGTGATTATATTCTGGATATTTACTCATAATTTCCTGCCTCCTTATGCTAAATACAAAGCAACTCTGTCGAGAAGTCTGTTCATATTATCAATCATTGAAGCCATACCGTGAATTTCAACTGTACCGCGGCAAAGCTCTTCAAGAGCGTTAACTCTGCCGTTGAAAAGGTCTGACGCTAAGTCATAGTCAGCAAACGACATAATTGCTCTGGGCTTCTCAGGAGCTTTTTTAATTGTCACAAGGTGGTGGTCTTTAACACGAATTGTAGCTGTGTCGCAATTCTTAATGCCAAGTGAAATGTCACCGTCAACCATATAAGAAGCGCTTGCCTTACCGATTGCGTCCTGGTTGGCAATCTGTGACATGGCAACTGCGATTGTGTAGAATGTGAGGCGCGTTGAAAGCACGAAGAATTCTCTGTCTTTAAGCGCTTCTTCAGTGGGCCTCATAAGTTCAGTGAGTCTGTCTGTAAGGGCCGTGAATGTTTTCAGAAGAAAACTGATTTTTGTAAGGCCCTTTGTGGGAACGGGTGTTACTTCTCCGTCAATAATCTTGTTGAATTTTTCACAGGAAGAAACGGGAATTTTAATATCCGGGTTGTTAACACCGTCTTCCATACGGCAGCCTTTTGAGCTGAATGTTAAAGTTGCGGCGGGGCCGTCTTTAACTTCAAATGCGAGAGAAACAGGGCTTTTAAGCGAAGAAAGAATCTCCTTAGCCTTCTTGTCAAGCTCGCAAAGGTTTTCCAATGTGCCGAGTACGGCGTACATATTTATGTAAGCCATTGTCTTTGCATCAGTCATAAGTTTTACCTCCGTTTTATAAATTGCGAATAAACACAATATAAGAATACCAAATTTTGTTCGTTTTTGCAAGAAAATTTATACATATTTATATAAATAATTTATAAATTGTTAATGATTTTTATGAAAAAGTGTGATATAATTAAAAAAATATAATTGGATTTCTGCGTAAAAAATCAGAAAATTACTGCCGTAGTGCCAAAAACGGCGGAAAGGAATAAATAAAAATGTCAATTTTTAAGAAGATTTTCGGAGATTACTCCTCAAGGGAAATCAAAAGAATAATTCCCATTCAAAAAAAGGTTTTAGCACTTGAAGAAGATTATAAAAAACTTACAGACGAAGAACTTCAGGCAAAAACTCCGGAATTTAAGGAAAGGCTCAAAAACGGCGAAACTCTTGACGACATTTTACCGGAAGCTTTCGCTGCCCTTCGTGAAGCCTCGGCACGTGTTCTTAATATGAGGCACTTCCCCGTGCAGATTATCGGTGGTATTGTTCTTCATCAGGGCAGAATTGCCGAGATGAAAACAGGTGAGGGTAAAACCCTTGTTGCCACCCTTCCCGCTTATCTTAACGCACTTTCGGGAAAAGGTGTTCACATTGTAACTGTTAACGATTACCTTGCCCGCCGTGACTCTGAGTGGATGGGCAAGCTTTATAGATTTATGGGTCTTACGGTAGGTCTTATTGTTCATGACCTTGACGGTGACGCTCGGCGTGCCGCTTATGCTTGCGACATCACATACGGCACCAACAACGAAATGGGATTTGACTACCTTCGTGACAATATGGTAATTTACGCAGAACAAAGAGTTCAGCGCGGTCACAACTTCGCCATTGTGGATGAGGTTGACTCAATTCTTATTGACGAGGCAAGAACCCCCCTTATTATTTCAGGTATGGGTGATAAGTCAACAGACCTTTACAAAATTACCAATGACTTTGCTAAAAAACTTAAGATGTGCAAGGTTAAGGAAATTGAATCAAAAACAAACTATGAAGACATTGTCGGCGAGGATGACGACTATATCGTTGACGAAAAGGCGAAGACCGCATCACTTACCAAAAACGGCATCAAAAAGGCAGAGGCTTTCTTTGGCATCGATAACCTTGCCGATATGGAGAACCTTACAATTCAGCACCACATTGATTTGGCAATCAAAGCAATCGGCGTTATGAAAAGAGACGTTGACTATGTTGTAAAAGACGGTCAGGTTTTAATTGTTGACGAATTTACAGGCCGAATTATGCACGGCAGACGTTATTCGGACGGCCTTCACCAGGCAATTGAGGCAAAAGAAAACGTAAAGGTTGAAAGAGAGTCAAAAACTCTTGCTACAATTACATTCCAGAACTATTTCCGCCTTTACAGCAAGCTTTCGGGTATGACAGGTACGGCAATGACGGAAGAAGGCGAATTTCAAGAGATTTACACCCTTGACGTTATTGAAATTCCTACAAACAAACCCATGATTCGTGTTGACGAGCCCGACGTTCTTTTCAAAACGGAAAAAGCAAAATTCAATGCGATTATTGAGCAGATTTTAGAATGCAACGCTAAAGGTCAGCCCGTACTTGTAGGTACAATCAGCATTGAAAAGAGCGAGGCTCTCTCAAGCGCGCTTAAACGCCGCGGAATTAAACACGAGGTGCTCAATGCAAAATATCATGAAAAAGAAGCTGAAATTGTTGCACAGGCAGGTGCTTTCGGCGCAGTTACAATCGCAACTAATATGGCAGGCCGCGGTACCGACATTATTCTCGGCGGCAACCCTGACTTTATGGCAAAAGCAGAAATGCGCAGAATGCAGTACCCCGAAGAGTTAATTGCCGAAGCAACAGGCTTTGCCGAAACAGACAATGAAGATATTTTAGAGGCTCGCAAAACCTACACTGAGCTTGAAAACAAATATAAAGAGCAGTTAAAGGACGAAACTGAAAAAGTCAGAGAAGCAGGCGGCCTTTTCATTATAGGTACCGAAAGGCACGAGTCAAGACGAATTGATAACCAGCTTCGCGGACGAAGCGGCCGTCAGGGTGACCCGGGCAGAAGCAAGTTCTACCTTTCTGCTGAAGACGAGCTTTTAAGGCTCTTCGCAGGGGACAGGTTCTTCAACATTCTTGATACATTCGGTGCGGCAGGCGAACTTCCCCTTGAAACAAAAATGTTCACAAACACTATTGAGAGCGCTCAAAGGAAAGTCGAGGGCAACAACTTTGCCGCACGAAGAAACGTTCTTAAGTTTGACGACGTTATGAGCAAGCAGAGAGAAGTTATTTACGGCGAAAGAAATAAGGTTCTTGACGGTGCTGACATTCACGGTACAATTCTTTCAATGATTGATAAGTACATTACAGAAACCGTTGAATTCTTCTGTCCCGAATCACAAACTCCTGCGGAATGGAACTTGCAGGGGCTTATCAATAAACTGAAGTACCTTGCAGATGAAAAATTTGAAGGGTCATATAAAGAATCATCAGAGCTTCGTGATTACTTCTATGACCGGGCAATGGATATTTACAATGCAAAGTATGAAGAATACGGTGAAAAGGTAATGAGCGAAATTGAACGCAAGGTTCTTCTTCGTAACGTTGATATTCACTGGATGGACCATCTTGACGCTATGGATGAGCTTCAAAGAGGCATTTACCTTCGCTCTTACGGTCAGCAAGACCCTGTTGTTGCATTCAGAATGGAAAGCTATGACTACTTTGACGAAATGAATGCTCTGATTCGTGAGAGCACCGCAACAATGCTTCTTACATTCCGCCTTAAGAGTGAAGAAGATATAAAGCGTGAGCAAACCGCTAAAATTACAGGTGCTTCCGGTGCTTCCGACGGAAGCGATAAAAAACAACCCGTTAAAAAGGGTAAAAAAATCGGCAGAAATGAGCCCTGTCCGTGCGGCAGCGGAAAAAAATATAAGCAATGCTGCGGCAAAGACGAATAATCAGGAGGTTATTATATGTCAGATAACGAAAACAAATCTCTCAACGGCGAAAACGAGTCTTCTGTTCATGACGAAATGGAAGAGCTTGCAAGAATTTTCCGTGAAGAGCTCGGCAAAGCAAGAGAAGAAGCGGAAAAAGAAACTTCATCTGAAGATTTTGAAGAATTAGAGGTTGAAGGTTATGCCGTAACAATGGGCGATAAGAAAGAAACAGCCGTAGATGAGCTTTGCGAGTGCTGCGGCGAAAGGCCGAGAGGTACCAAGAGAAATCCGAATAGCCCTTTTTGTGACGAATGCGCCGCTATTATGGAAAAATACCCTTATGACTGGAAAGGCATAATAATGCTTATTGCAGTTTTGGGAGTTATGGTGCTTTCCCTTGTTACCTTTGTTGAAATTACCCCAATTTTTGCCCAAGGAGTAAGGGGTAATAATGCACTCAGAAAGAATGAGCTTTATTCTGCATCAGCCTATTATAACGATGTTTCGGAATACATCAGCGAAAACAATATGACTCTTAAATTCAAGAGCATTATCAAAAACAAAATAATTACCGAATACAAGCTTTTGTATATGTCCGACGTACTTAACGATATTGAAACAAATTATGATGTTAAAAACATAAAAGACAAGGATATTAAAAAAATCTACGATTCAATTCGTTCAATGAATGCAAGTGCCACAATGATTCAAGAGCATTTGGGCGGTTATTCGGACTCTGACGTTATAAAGAAATATGACGATTTAATTTCTACTGTTGAGGGACTTATCGGCAAAAAGATTTACGTTACCGACACCGAAATTCACGACGAATCGGAAGAGGATTTCAAGCCCACGGGAAAAGAAACGGTTTTCATTTATGATGAGGGTTGGATAAGACTTTATCAGTATTCAATCGCCGTTACGGCTGATAACGAAAAAGACATAAAGCTTTATCTTGAAAAAGCAGTAGAATGTTCAGAATATCTTGAAAGCCTTGCGGCACCTCTCCTTGCGCAGACTTACATCGGTTCGGGCGAGTATGACAAAGCAGAGCCGTTAATCAACCGCGTTAAAGAGAGAAACAGCGAAAGCGCAGAGTACTATATGCTCCTTTCAATGATGAGCCGTTATAAAGATAAGAATTACACAGCGGCAAAAGACATTTGCATAACGGGTCTTGAAAATCTTTCTTATATTTACAACAGTTATGACCTTATTGCAGAGAGAGGCGCAATGCTTTCAATGCAAAAAACGCTGGCGCTTATTATGGCAAAAGATTATGAAGGTGCTTATGCTTCTGCCAAAGAGTGTTACTCTTACCAAACAGAGTCCGGCTCCGCAACAATTCAGGCTCGTGACCTTTACGCTGTTTTAGCCTTGGCTACGGGCGACGAAGACACATTCAAAGAACTTTCAGACGAAATCAAACAATACGAAGAAATCTACGGCGATGAAATGGCATTTACCGATGATGTTAAAGATTATCAGGCAGGGAAAATAACACTCCAGGAAATTGCAATGTCAGGGAGGTATGATTTAGTATGAGAATTATATATATAATAATTAAATTTTTAACACTTCCCGGTGCCATGCTTCATGCGTTCTTTGAACATATGAGCTGCCGAGTTTGCAAGGTGCTTGTTGATGACGCAAGAACCGTCCGTGCAGACGAAATGCTTTCACACATCGACCACGAACTTGTTAAAAGACGCGGTGCGTCATTTAACGTCTGCTTTATGCCGTTCCTTTTCAATTTAATTATTGCCCTTTGGTTTTTAACTTCGGGTGCGGTTGCGGTTCTTTACCTTGGCGAATATACACGCTGGATTCTTTGGGTATTGCTTTATCTTGGCTTTGCGTTTCTTAATAACCTTTTCCCGCAGATGGAAGACGTTTTAATGTTTAAGGAAAATTTATATAGCGAAAAATCAAGTGCATTTGTTAAAGTAATCGGCTCACCGATTTACGGGATTATTTACCTTGGCGCACAGTTGGAAAGAACAGGTCTTTCACTTTTAACATCAATCGGCTTCACATTCGCATATCCTTACATTTTAGGACTTTTCATTCC
>CAMFPJ010000036.1 GCA_945971755.1 uncultured Clostridia bacterium | reverse complement strand
CTCGTGGGCTCGGAGATGTGTATAAGAGACAGACTATATACTTTGAGTGTGCGCCTTTGGTATAATTTAGATATATATTGCATAATGGGAGAGGTTCGCATGGAAAAGTTTAAGATTAGTTTTGAATATTTTTCTGACGGGGTAAGTTACCGCAGCAATCAATTCGAAACCGAACAGTATTCAATGAATATTACTGCAAACACAGACCACGTAAAACTTGTTGTCAACACAAAAGGCGCTCCCCTTGAAAAACTCAAGTTCAAGCTTATAACTCCCTATGAGTTCAACGCTAATGACAGAGTTTTTTTGAACGGTTATCAATCCTGGACTGACTGCCGCGAATACTTTACGGACGAACAAGGGGTTAATATGCCGTCTGTTCGTCTTGTTCCCCTGCTCTTTTCACCTCTCGGTGCGTCCGGTGACTACAATTTCAAGAAATATGACAGCCGCAAGGGCGTTTTCCACGGATATTCTTATGCTTATGTAAGGAACGGAAAAACAGTTGACCTTTTCGGCTCTCTGTCAGAGCGTTACGGCTACACTATAATCAATGCGAATTGTCCTGAGAATAAAATTGTATTTGAAAAAGAACTTGAGGGCGTTAAAATTGACGGCGAATATGTGCTTATGGATATTGTAAACTTTAAGGGTACAATGGACGAGGTTTTTGACAAATACTTTGCAGCAATGAAAATTGAAAAGCCGAAAGCTAAAAAAGCTAACGGCTACACCACATGGTACAACTACTATGCAAATGTTACGGAAGATATTGTTAAGACCGACCTTGAAGCTATTTCAAAGATTGATGCAAAAATTGATATTTTTCAGATTGACGACGGTTATCAGACGGCGGTTGGCGACTGGCTCAGCGTAAACCCCGTTAAGTTCCCCGACGGAATGAAATATGTTGCGGATATTATTCACGAAAAAGGTATGAAAGCCGGTCTTTGGCTCGCCCCATTGGGCGCTCAGTATAACTCAAAGGTTGCAAAGGAACACCCCGACTGGCTGATAAAAGACAAATTCGGCAAGCCCGTTAAATGCGGTTTCAACTGGAACGGATTTTATGCACTTGATATTGAAAATGAGGGTGCACGTGAATATATTCGCCGTTTCTTTGATGTGGTTCTTAACGAGTGGGGCTACGATATGGTTAAGCTTGACTTCCTTTATGCAGCGGCAATTGTTCCAAATCACGGAAAATCTCGCGGTCAGCTTATGTGCGAGGCTATGGACTTTATCCGTGAATGTGTGGGCGACAAGTTAATTCTTGGCTGCGGAGTTCCGCTTGCACCCGCTTTCGGCAAGGTTGACTATTGCAGAATCGGTGCTGATATGGGGCTTGAGTGGAGTAAAAAAATAGATATTCAGCGTGAAGGTGTTTCAACAAGTGCGGCTCTTGGAAATACAATTTTCCGCAGAGGACTTGACGGCAGAGCTTTCCTTAACGACCCCGATGTTTTCCTGCTTCGCGATACAAATATGAAAATGTCTTTGGAACAAAGAAAGATAATTTCCACCGTTAACCACATGTTCGGAAGTTTGCTGTTTACCTCCGACAATGTTGGTGATTACGATGACGAAAAGAGGCAGACTCTTCTTAAAGTATTTAACAACAAACGTCCTGAAATTATTTCTGCAGAGTTCATTACAAACAATACCGTTGAAATTCAATATAAAGATGAAAACGGTGACGGCAGACTTTGCTTTAACATTAAAACAGGAGATTTATATTAAGTGACAACAAATAATGTTTCTGAAAGGCGGTGGAAAATTTGGAAAAGAAAGTACGCATAAGCAGGTATTTAATGCTTTTTTTGCTTTGTTTGATTGCTGCGGCTGTTCTTATATTTTTTCCGCTGTTTTTAACCGCAGAGCTTGACAAGGTAACATGTAATACTTTGGCAGAAACTTCAATTAAAAATGCTGACATTGTCAGTTTTCAACTTACAAGTCAGCACGACTTGGCTGTTAATCTTGCAAATCAAATTGATGCTTCCGTTGCTAAAAATGATGCAAAAGCTGCCATTGACAGTTTAGGAAAAATAGATATGACCGGTGCTTTGGCGCGTTACGGTTTTGCTTATCTTAACGGAGAGTGCTATTACAAGTCTGTTGACGGAGTAGGTGTATATTCACATTTGCCGAAGGTTAACTACATTGATTACGCTATTTCCTCAAAAAAAGTTACGGTAAAAAGGCTTATTCCGGAGCAAAGTCTTGACTCTGTCGATACTTTCACGATGCTGATGCCCGTATTCAAAGACGGTGAGCCTATCGGAGTTTTCTTTCTCTCCTACCACACGGAAGATATACGTAAATTTTTGGGTTCAAGCTCATTCAACGGTGAAGAACATTTTGCAATAATAAGTAAAAACGGAGAAATAATTGTTAGTGCAACATTTGACGCTTTAGACGAAAAAAACGTTAAAAATGTTTTCGACTACATTTCAGATACAGGCAAAGACGGTGAAAAAAATCACAAGCAATTTATTGATGACATTTCAAATAACCGTTCAGGTATTATAAAAGCAAACAATATTTACAAAAACAACGACTATTATATATCCTATGCACCGATAGATTTTGAAGACTGGTACATTATAAGTTATATTCCCCAGTCAGTCGTTAACACATCAAGAAATACTGTACTTACTTACATTGCTCTTATGTGTTTCTTCTTAATTGGTGTATTTATTCTTTTCGCTCTTTACATTGTTACCGAAGAAAAAGCTAAAAAGAAAGAAATTGACCAAATACTTTATATAGACAGCCTCACAGGAGGTTCATCATACGCTAAATTCTGTGTTGACGCGAAAAAGCAATTGGTTAAAAGTAATAACAATATTGCATACATAGTTATGGATATTGACCGCTTTAAGCTTGTTAATGACTATTACGGATACGAGCACGGCAACAAAACTCTCCGTTATATCTACTCCCTCTGGGAAGAGTTGTTAAATGATGGTGAACACGTTTGCAGAATTGCCGCCGACAGATTCGCTGTTCTTATGCACTACAAATCAAAAGAGGAATTATCGGAAAGAATTAACGAATTTTCTCAACGTTGCCACAAATACTACGACGGCACAACAATGGACTATATTTTAACACCCAGCATCGGTATTTACCTTGTTGAAAAGGGCGAGACCAATCTTCAAAGATTGCAAACAAAAGCCGTTATGGCAAAGTCTCTCGTTAAAGGGCACCGTGAAGAATCGTTTGCTTTCTACGACAAGTCGCTTAAACAGACTTTAAGTGAAAAGAAGGCTCTTGAAGATGAGCTTGATCTTGCCATTGAAAACAAAACTCTTGATGTTATTTTCCAGCCTCAGTTTGACACGGTTTCGCAAAAAATTTGCGGTGCCGAGGCACTTGTTCGTTGGCGCAGAGATAACGGGACCTTTGTTCCCCCTGACGAATTTATTGCTCTTGCGGAAGAACGAGGCCTAATTCAGTCCCTTGACCAACTCACGTTTGAAGCGGTGTGCAAACGCCAAGCAGAATGGAGCAAGTCGGGACTTCATGATATTGATTTCTCTGTAAACTTATCACAGAAATCTCTTGTCAGAGAGAATTTTGCCGAAAACTGTGAAGCTCTTGCAAAAAAAATGGGAGCAGACGTTAACCATCTGCAGCTTGAAATTACTGAAACGACTTTGTTTAAGAGCAAAAAAATGTTTATTAAACTGCTTCGTCAAATTCGTAAAACAGGATTTAAGATTCTTATGGACGATTTCGGTACAGGCTACTCCTCCCTTATGCTTCTTAAATCAATGCCGATTGACATTTTGAAGCTTGACAAATCATTCATTGACGACTATGACGACCCACGCGGCAGATCGATTATTGAATGTGTCATTGAAATGGCAAAACGTCTTAAAATCAAGATTATTGCCGAGGGTGTTGAAACTGAAGAACAGTTCCGCTATCTTCGAGATTTTGAATGTGATATGATTCAGGGTTACTTCTTCGGAAAGCCCATGACCTTTGAACAGCTTCAAGAGCTTGTTAGAGAAGAATACAATCAAGATGAATAATCTTGTCCCACACGGCGAATTTTTATATCTACCTCAACGTTATACTGACTTTGCGTCATTATTTCGTTGAGGTTTTCTTTTTGCTGACGATATTTTTCGGGGTAATAAATAAAAATCAACCTTGAAAGCCCAACAGGGTCGGTTTTATTGACCTTATAGATTTTTTCACAAAAATCTTGTATTTCACTTTTCAGCTTAATTTCCGCATTTGTTTCTATCTTGTTTATATCCTTATCCGTGATACTGCTTATCGTTTTGTCTGAAAGCTCTGCAAGGTCTGCAGTAGCTTTAATCTCTATATTAAATCTTGGAAAGTCACTTTGATAATCAAGCTTTCGCATTGTTTGGCTTTTTATTATACTTACAGCTGCCGGCACACCGTTAACCGAAATGTCTATTGCACCCTTTTTTGCCTTATTGCAAAGAAAATTAAGACAGACTGTTTCAGGCTCATTAAGCGTAAGGCTCAATTTACCGTTCTTAAAAATTGCGGTACCCTTTGAAACTGCGTTAGCTTTTTCTCCGACTTTTTCAACAGACATTATGGGCATATAAAAGGAGCTTGCACCGTCTTTATATCTATTAACAAGTTCACAAAGAGAAATTGACGACACGGTTAAATCTTCCTGTGCGGTTAAGATTATTCTTTCAACGTTCCTTGAAACAACCGAGGAGTCATTCGTTGATTTTTTGAAGAAATCTTCGGCAGACGTTTCTGCCATTGCTATTAACACTGACGGATAATTTTCCGCATCCCGTATAAAGAAATCAAGTGCGGGAATTATGTTTTTTTCTGCCAGAGATTTACCGATTATAATAACTCTGTTTTGCGACATCAACGGAGTTTTACCGTCAATGGAATAAGCGCTTTTTATTGCGGAATATACCGTTTTACCGGAAAGCGTTCTGATGTTCATTACCGGAGAGGCGGTTCCGTCCGCATTTGAGTAATTTTCGGTATTTATAGTTTCAAGAGTAACCGTGTATGTTCCGTCATCATTAAGGTCAATTCCTACTCCCTGTACAACTGTTCGTTTGCTTATATCCTCCTTAAAAGCATCACGGTTAATTATTGAGGCAATCATAAGAACGCATGCGATAATTACTACTGTTTTACGCATTTTTTTACACCTCTTTTTATTATTTCAAATACAGACAAAAGCGGTACCGAAACTAAAACAAGAATAAGTTTAATTGCCGATGTATCGACTAAATTAAAGCGTTCAACACTACCCGATACAAAAAGGCAAATTGCAGAAAGTAACAATCCGAGCACCGCCAAAACATGAGTTTTTTTTACTTTGAAGGCATCGGTAATAAGCTTTGCTTGAAGATACAAAAGAAATGAGATTTTAAGGAATGCGCAAAGCACCCAAACTCCCGTAATAATTGTCTCAAGCCCTTGAAAGAACGAAAATTCCGCCATTGAGGCAAGAGTAAATACGGGAAAGAGCTGCATTTGAGAAAAATTACCGAGTACGGTTGCTTCAAGGAAGAATATTCCCGCTGTTACAAAGGTTTGCACAGTCATCCAAATGAAAAATCCCTTTTTTGCATTTCCCTGAACAAATGGAAGAAACACTGCTATTACGGCATATTCAACGGTTCTTCCAACCGCATTTAAGGACGTTTTAAGAAGAGGCTCAATGCCGTTATAAAACAGAGGACTTAAATTCAAAAAATCTATTTTTTTAACAAGTGCAAATACTATGAACACGAGTGACAGTACAACGGGCAAAACGGATAAAACTGCGCTTCTGGCAATGGGCATAAGCCCTAAAAATGCACCGTAAGCACAAAACGCCACAACAAACAGCAAGAAAAATTTTACGTCGGTTTCAGGGAACACCACCGTGCCTGCAAACAGATCAAGACGGGCAACGGTTGCAACCGAAAAATAGAAAAAGACAAAGGAAAAAATTACTGCTTTTGTTTTTTCATATATTCCGTTTTGAGCAGAAGTCTCTTTGCCGTATTTTTCTTGAAGATAAAACACGGGAAGCATAATTATTATACCGAAAACAAACCTGAACAGTGTTTGAAAAATCATATCAGACACATTGATTTCTTTTGTGTATGACGGAATATACGTAAGGGTAGTTAAAAGCCGAGTTAAAAACAAAATTGAATAGAACTGAAAAACCGATATTTTAGAATTCATTACTTATCAAGCCTGTCTGTATTAAGTCTATTGGCACCGAGTTTTTTCCAGTCGGTACGAATAATTAAATCTCGCCATGCACCTAATTTGGTAGGCGAAAGCGGAGATGTAAACGGCACGCCGAAAGGTTCAATCGCTGACATATTCACAAGAACTGCCGCAAACGCAATCATTATTCCGTAAAAGCCTGCCAATCCGCCGATGATTATCAGTATAAACCTGAGCACTGACGAAACGTCATATAGTGAGGGTATGACAAAAGAGCTGACTGCTGTCAGTCCTAAAATAATAAGCATAGGAGCTGCCACAAGCCCGGCGTTTACCGCAGCGTCGCCGATTACAAGTGCACCGACTATTGAAACTGCATTACCTACGCTTCTCGGCATTCTAAGACCTGCCTCCCGTACAATTTCAAAAACCACGTGCATCATCAGCGCTTCTGCCATAATCGGCAAAGGAACAAAACTTTCCTGAAGGCAGATATCGAAAATCATCGTCTCCGGAATAACCTCTTGGTGAAAGGTGCAAATTGCCACATAAAGCCCCGGTAAAAACACGCTTATTAAAAATGCTGCAATTTTAAGAAGTCTTATTGATGTTGCGTAATAAGGCTTTTTAAGATAATCGTCCAATGAATGAAAATGTTCTGTAAAAATGTACGGTAAAAAAAGTGCGTCGGGTGTGCCGTCAGTGATTATTCCCACCTTACCCTCAGAAAGCTTGGCAGTTAAAACATCAGGACGTTCCGTAACACCGACACCTGAAAAACACGAACGGACTTTTCCTTCTAAAAACGGCTGAATATAGCCCGAGCCCAAGCAGATGTCCAAAGTGGCATTTTGAATTTTTTGCTTGACCTCTTTCACAGTTTTTTCATTTGCCCTGTCAGACAAATAAAGCACGCACACTCTTGTTTTACTCGTTGTGCCTACCTCTAACACTTCAGTTTTAAGAATAGGTGAACGAATTCTTTTACGCACAAGCGCCACGTTATCCTTAAAACTTTCCGAAAAGCCCTCTTTTGAGCCTCTTTCCTGAGTCTCTGAGTCGGGTTCGCTTATATTTCTCTTAGGAAAGCCTTGAACCCCGAACAAAACAGCCCTTGCGGAGCCGTCAACAAACATTAAAAGGTTGCCTGAAAGCATTTCACGAATTGCAGTATTGAGTTCATACTGAATCGATTTATCAATGCTTCCCGAAATTCTGTCGGCGGCTGTGAGAATTACTTTTTCACCATCCGAAGAGTCGTAATTATACCTTAAAACAGGAATCATTATCTGTTCGGTCAGAAGTTCGTTATTACACATTCCGTCTAACATTACAAAGCCGAATTTTATTTTTCCGATTTCACTTGTGCGGTACTTTACGTCAAAAGATGGGTCAAGTTTTGATTTAATATACTTAAAATTCTCTGATACGGTTAATTTAATCGAAACTTTTTCTTCCGCATTATCTACCGGAACTGTTATTTCATCTATTTTTTTCTCATACCAATTTTTCAAATATATCACCAATTGTGTTTTCCCCCGATTTTTTTGTAATATTCAGTTAAATAAGGCAAAAGATATAAGCGGTGATTTTATGTTTGTTACAATTATCAGAACAATAATTTTATATTTTATTGTGGTGCTTGTTGTGCGAATTATGGGAAAAAGACAAATCGGAGAAATGCAGCCCTCGGAGCTTGTTATTACGCTGCTGCTTTCTGAAATCATTGCAATGCCCATGGAGAATACGGACATACCGCTTGTTTCAACGGTTATACCGGTTCTTTTGCTCGTAAGCTTTGAAATCATTATATCTGCTTTGAGTATGAAAAGTCTTAAATTCAGATTCCTTATTCAAGGCCACCCGATTATTATTATTCGTAACGGTGAACTCCAACAAGGCGAAATGAAAAAACTGCGGCTGACAGTTGACGACATTTTAGAGTCTCTCAGGCAAAAAGATGTGTTTGACATTTCCCTCGTTTCATACGCAATAATTGAAACTAACGGTAAAATGAGCGTGATGTTAAAGCCCGAGTATGAAACACTACTCCGAACCGATATCAACATTACTCCGAAAGAAAGCGGTATCCCCTGCGTTGTAATTACTGACGGACAAATTGAAAGAAGCTCTTATAAGGACTGCAATATGACAGATGAAAAGCTTAAAAAAATAATAAAAAAGCAGAATATTGACGTTGGTAATACTCTGCTTATGACTATTGATAAACTTGGTAAAACAGTTGTAATCGGGAGAGAAAAAAATGAATAGAATGATAATTTCAGCGGTTGCAGTCTTACTTGTACTTGTAACGGCTACAGTGGGTCTTATTTCTCTTAAAAAATCTTGCGAAAAACTTGCAGACGCACTTGATGAAATAAAGGAAACCGCCATAGAAAAAGATCGGGAAAAAGCAAAAGAATTAACAAATAAAACCATTGAACTTTGGTCTAAGGAGGAAAAGATTATTTCTCTGCTGATTGACCACCGTGAAATTGATGAAATTGAACAAACAATAAAAAGCCTCTCCGTATTCGCCCGTCAGAACGATATGAAGAGGCTTGAAGAAAACTCATCTGTTGCCGCGGAGCGAGTCCGCCATATTATTGACAAAGAAAAAGTGTCAGCCGAGAATGTTTTTTAACATTTCGTCCGTATCATTGATATTTACTCTTTTTGAAACCACACAGGTTTTTCGTTTCATATTTCCTTTGTCGGTCTTGTAAGTGCCGTGCTGTTTTTCATCGGTAAAGAAAATGCCGTAAGATGAAGTAACCACCGTTTCGTCAGGCAGAACTACATTGCCGCAGTAGCCGGTGTCGGCATTTGCTACAATTGACGGCTCCGTCTGACTCGGTAAATAAGTATGCGCGAGTTTAATTCGATACTGACCTTCACGAAGATTTATTATATCTTCAAATGTGCCTACCCAAGCAACAAGACCTTCAGAATACCAATTCATTTCACCGCCCAGTTTTCTTTTTTTCTTAACCTCTCTTTTGTCAAGAATTATTGAACGGAAGGTAATGTAAAGTCTGCCGTCAGGCAAATAAACCGCCTTGTGCCTCTCCCCCGTTAGCGCTGTTGGCAAGAACCGCGGTTTTGACCAAGTTTCACCCTCATCGGTTGAAACAAACAAAACAGAGTTTGACCGCTTCTTGTTTGCCCTTGCAATAAGGCAAATTGTGTCCCCTAATCCCTTATCGGAACGAATGGCACAAACTTCACAAACGCCTGTTTCCTTTTCGGTTTTCCTGTGTTTTGAAAGATATGGCTCAGGTTTTGACCAATTCATTTTACCATCGGTAAATGTGAGAATTGTTTTGTAATTAACAAAATTTCTGTCATGAAAAATTCCCATCCACTTGTCCGCAAACTTTCCGTTTTCTTTAAGTCTTATTAAGCTTGCCATTGAAACAATAGGACAAACAGGAAATGAACTGGTTTTATCATAAAACCGCTGAAACTCCGACCATGTTTTACCGTCATCATTTGAAATTGAGCAATTAAAGCCCATGGGAGTCGGAGTATTCGGCCACTTCGGGTTACCGGAAATTAAAATGAGTTTTTCTGTGCCGTCAGTAAATTCAAGTCTGAAAACCGTTGGAGTTTCCAAAGAGTTTTCCCAAGAAGCAGGAGTATCAGTGAGCCCGTCAATATAAGTTTTTCCACCGTCTTTACTCATTTTGGCAATTATTTTGCCTTTTCCGTGACCTTCGGGGAAAAACGTTAAAATGCTTCCGTCATGTAAAAGAATACTGTCCGGATGACCTAAATAACCTTTACTGTCATCAATAACCGTGTTTTCAAATAAATAACCAAACCGAGAGCACGTGCCCTCGGTTTTTTTACTTAAATCTATTTGCGGTATCGTGTAGTATTTTGCTTTCGGATATTTTGAAAATGAAAACATAAATAAACCACCAATTAAATTATTTAAGACTGTCAAGCCTTTGTTTCGCAATATAAGCTGCTCCGAGCATACCTGCCTTATTGCGAAGCCGAGCTTGTTCAACTCTGACGCCCTGATAATTAACGCCTACGCGGGAAATAAGCTTTTCACGAATGTGATTTGCCAAAAGCACCTCTGACATAATTCCGCCGCCGAGAATAATAAGAGGCGGATTGAAAATGTAACTGAGAGAAATAAGCCCGTAAACAATTTCATCCTCCCACTCATCAAGGGCTTTTTTAATAAAGGGATGTTCAAGATTTTCAGGCTTGAAAATCTCACGGCCGGACATATATCTTCCGAAATGCTCTGAAACGCGGTCTGTAAGAGCACGGCAAGAAGCATAAGCCTCATAACAGCCTTTTCTGCCGCAATTGCAATCCTTACCGCCTGCATGAGTCATAATATGACCGAATTCGCCTGCCGCTGATTTGTCACCGCGGAAAATGTCACCGTTAAGGTAAATGGCACCGCCGACACCTGTACCGTAAGTAAGGCAGAGGAAATAATCTGAACCTTTACCTGCACCGAAATGTGCTTCACCAAGCCCTGCACAGTTAACATCATTATCAACTGCAACCGGAACGCCGAACTTTTCCTCAAAAATACCTCTCATGTCGGTATCGGAAAAACCGGGAATGTTATCGGTTCCGTAAACAATATAACCCCTGTTAAAATCAACCTGACCTGCAGTGCTGATACCGATTGCATCATAACGGCCTTTATATTCCGCCATCTTTTCGGAAAGAAAACTTAAAACTCCCTGAGCACTGCCTTTATTCGCGTCGGAATCGGCAGTGGGTGATTCGGATGCCTCAAGAATTTCAAATTCGTCACTGACAAGACCGTACTTGATGGCTGTGCCACCGATGTCAAAAACTAAAATTGCCATTTTTTTCTCCCTATTTATTTAATTGCATTTGCAAATCTTTTTGTAATTTCCATCGGACGAGTAACAGCAGTTCCGACTACCGCACAGTGAACGCCTATGTTCATAGCTTTCTTTAACTGTTCAGGTGTCCAAATTCCGCCCTCTGCAATAACGGGACAGTCAAGTTCGTTAACATAACGTTCCATTAAAGAAAAGTCCGGAAGATCGTTACCTTTTGTGTAGTCTGTGTAACCACTCATTGTTGTACCGACAATGTCAATTCCAAGTTCCCGTGCCTTTTTACCCTCACTAAAGCAAGCGGTATCTGCCATAAAAAGCTGCTCGGGAAAAGTTTTGCGGACTTCGGTAAAAAAATCTTCAAACGTAACACCGCCTGTGCGCAAACGGTTCGTTGCATCAACTGCAATAATATCCACACCGCAATCAACAAGTGCTTGTACTTCACTCATTGTGGGGGTAATGTAAACGCTTGAATCTTCAAAAACGCGTTTGATTATACCGATAATGGGCAAATCGACTGTTTTTTTAATTTCCGTAATGTCCTCAACTGTATTTGCACGTATTCCTACAGCACCGCCGAGATATGCCGCATAAGCCATTCGTGACATTATGTACGAGCTGTGAAGAGGCTCTTCCGGTAACGCTTGACAGGATACAATTAATCCGCCTTTAATTTTGTCAAGGACCTTGCTGTTTTTCAAAAATTACACTTCCCCGAATAAAATATCCGCAATTGCAGAATATCTGTCTCTTATACACATCTGACGCTGCCGACGAAGGCTTAGGT
>CAMFPJ010000035.1 GCA_945971755.1 uncultured Clostridia bacterium | reverse complement strand
CTATGTTAAAACATTATTCTATCATAAAAAAAAGAAAAATGCTACAAATTCTTGTAACATTTTTCTAATACTAACATAATAATTATTTTTTTGAAACATCGGATATAATCTGACCGTCTTGAATACGAATAACGCGTTCGGCTTCGTTGGCTATGTCATTGTCATGAGTAATAAGAATAATTGTTCTGCCCTCTTTGTGGAGTTCGTGAAGAATTTTCATAACTTCAACGCTTGAATGACTGTCAAGGTTACCTGTTGGCTCGTCGGCAAGAATAACAGGGGGACGAGCCGCAACAGCTCTTGCAATGGCGACTCTTTGTTGCTGACCGCCTGACATCTGCTTAGGCAAATGGTCAAGCCTGTGCGAAAGACCTACTCTCTCAAGTGCCTCAAGTGCGAGCTTGTGCCTTTCTTCCTTTTTCATGCCTCTGTAAACAAGCGGCAGTTCAACATTTTCAACGGCATTGAGACTGGGAATTAAGTTAAACCCTTGGAAAATAAATCCAATTTCTTTATTACGAATTTCTGAAAGTTCATCATCAGACATACTTGAAACATCAATACCGTCAAGAAGATATGTTCCGGAGGTGGGAATGTCCAAAAGTCCAATCATATTCATAAATGTTGATTTTCCTGAACCCGACTGACCCACAATAGCCAAAAATTCACCTTTTTCAACAGTAAGGTTAATTCCGTCAAGGGCTCTGACTTCGTTTTCGCCCGGGTTATAAATTTTGTAAAGGTCTTTTACTTCAACAAGACTCATAATCTCACCTGTATAAATAAATATACCTTTATTTTAGTTCAAACTGTTTATTTAGTCAATGAATAAAGTGTTAATTTTTATTGATGAACGGAAGCATTTGTGTTAAAATGTGGGCAGAGGTGATAAAATTGGCAACAAATTGTGAAACCTGTGCAAATTTTTATTACGATGACGAAACGGAAGAATATACTTGCGACGTGTCATTAGATGAGGATGAAATGGTGCAGTTTTTGTCGTCACCTGATTATAACTGCCCATATTTCAGACTTGACGATGAATACGGAGTTGTCCGAAAGCAAAACTAATCTTCAAAAATGCCAAAAAGCTTAATATGTTTTTGTCTATACTGATAATTGTATTTTACTGCAATTATCAGTATAATTCATTATATAGGGAATTTTTTGGAGGATAAATTATGATTACAGACTATCTTTTTCCTGCGGTCATTGTTGCAGGAGTTTTGACGACGGTTGCATTTTTGATTTTGAGAGTTAAAAAAGGCGGTTTGCCTGCAATGTATTGCAAAACAGGTGCGTCAATGTGCTTTATCGGTACTGCATTTGCCTCTTGGGCTTTTTTGCTCAACACCGATGAGGTAATGACTCGTCGGGAGTTTATGTACGGAGCCTTAATGATATTAGGTTTTATTTTCAGCCTGTTGGGTGATATTTGGCTTGACCTTAAATACTGTTATGATAAAGACAGTCATATTTTCCTTTATTCCGGGTTTATAAGTTTTATGGCAGGTCATGTCTTTTTTGTTGCCGCAATAACAACACAGTACAGGCTTGAGTTATGGCATTTTGCAATTTGCTGCGGCGTGTCCGCAATTTTTGCCGTGCTTGTAGTTCTTACCGAAAAACTCATGAAACTTTCTTACGGCAAATTCAGAAAAATTGTTGCGGTTTATACATTCTTTGTAACAATGAGCGCAGCAGCAGCGGTTATGAGCATGCTCATTAACGGATTTTCAAGAAATTCAATTCTTTTAGCGGTTGGCGCCTTATCTTTCCTGCTTTCCGATTTAGTCCTTTCTTCTGTTTATTTCAAAGAGGGAGGCAACAATAGCTTGAATGTAATAATCAATCATATTCTTTATTATTTCGGTCAGTTTGCTTTAGCGGCAACGCTTTTGCCATTGCCGATTTTTAAGAAATAAATCACTCGGAGGATATTATGGATAAAAAAAGATATGTGGGCAAAAAAGAACTTTGGATGTTCTCAATAGGCGGTATGGGTCAAGGCATGATTTATGCTATGATGTCAAGCTACATCAGTGACTATTATGTAAATGTTTTGCATTTGCCGTTAATGTTTGTGCTGCTTCTGATGCTCCTTGCTCGTGTTTGGGACGCAATCAATGACCCGCTAATGGGAATTGTTGCGGACAAGCACATAACAAAATGGGGAAAATTTAAGCCATATATAATTTTTGCCGCACCGCCCATTGCGGTTTTGACTGTGCTTATGTATTTAAGCCCCAACCTTTCAATGAATGCACTTATGGTTTACTCTGCGGTGGTTTATGTGCTCTGGGGCATGATTTACACAATGGCAGATGTTCCTTTTTGGAGCTTGCCCAATGTTTTAACTCCCGATCCCGAAGAAAGAAGCTCAGTAGTATCATTCAGTAAGATTTGGAATAGCATTGGTTCCGCTCTTCCGGAAATATTCTTCTTTGCAGCAGGATTTTTGCTTCCGAAATTTATTTCAACCGAAAATCCCGAAGAGTATAATAAAAAGCAGTATCTTATTATTGCTTCGGCGGTTGTTGCAATAGGAATTGTAATGTATGTTAACTCATACTTCCACATTAAAGAACGCGCAATTCCGCCCATTACCAAAAAGCAGAAGGGCGAAACTTCACAGCTTTCAAGAATTTTCCACTGCAAACCGCTCTTACTTGTTATTGCAATGGGTGTGCTTTCAAGCGGAAGATATATGGTTCAGGCTGCCGCAATTCATGTTGCCCGTTATGCTTTTTATATCGGTCCCGACCTTACGGGTATGACTCTTGAAGAAAAAACTGCCGCAATCGCCGCTTCGGTTTCAACGGTAAAGACGATTTTCCAGGTTTGTGCGGTTGTCGGTATGTTCGGCGCAACACTCTTTATGCCCGTGCTTATGAAAAAATTTGATTATAAAAAACTTTTAATTACCACTTGCCTTGCAGGCTTTGTTGCAAGTGTTTTTACAACGCTTCTCGGCTGGTTCACTGCAAATCTTTACATTTGTATTCCGTTTATTTTGATTTCATGTATTCCCCTCGGTGTAATCAATACGATTTCAATAGCAATGATTTACGACTGTCTTGATTATATGGAGCTTAAAACAGGCCACAGGGATAATGCTCTCGGTTCTGCTTGCCAAGGCTTTATCAACAAGCTCGGCTCTGCACTTTCAACCTGCGGAATAGTTGTAATGTATATGGCAATCGGCTTTGAACCGGCGCAAATGCTCAATTCCACAACGGTTATGGCGGCAACGGAGCTTACACGAACACAGAATTTTGCGATGTTCTCATTGGTTTCCGTTGTCCCCGGAATTAGTCTTCTTCTTTGCTCACTGCCCATGTTCTTCTACAAAATTTCGGGTAAATATAAAGTGCAAATGCAAGAAGAACTTGCTGAAAAACGCAAAGCAAGCGGATTTAAGATTGAAGAATAGAAAATCAATTAAAATCAGGGGAGTTTACCCCTGATTTTTTTGTCTGAAAAGTTTGTTTTGCCCTGATTTACTTGACTTTACAGGAGTTTTATTATAAACTTATTATTCAGTAGCAAAAAATGTAAATTATTTTTAAGGAATGATAATATGCTTAAAAACACAGAAAAAACACTTGATAAACTTGTAGCGCTCAGTAAAACAAGAGGCTTTGTTTTCCCCGGCAGTGAAATCTACGGCGGACTTGCAAACACTTGGGACTACGGCCCACTGGGTGTTGAGATTAAAGAAAACATTAAAAAGGCTTGGAGAAAGAAATTTATTCAGGAAAACAAATACAACGTGGGTCTTGACTGTGCGATTCTTATGAATCCGCAAACTTGGGTTGCATCGGGTCACCTCGGCGGTTTCTCTGACCCGCTTATGGACTGCTGCGAATGTAAAACCCGTCACAGAGCTGACAACCTTATTGAAGAATTTGACGGCACAAATGTTGCAGGCTGGTCAAACGAACAGTTAAGCGCATATATTGAAGAACATAACATTCCTTGTCCTAACTGCGGTAAGCACAACTTTACCGATATCCGTCAGTTCAACCTTATGTTTAAGACATTTCAGGGCGTAACCGAAGATTCGACTTCTGAGATTTATCTTCGCCCCGAAACTGCACAGGGTATTTTCGTTAACTTCCAGAATGTTCAAAGGACTACAAGAAGAAAGGTTCCGTTCGGTATTGCACAGGTTGGCAAGTCTTTCAGAAACGAGATTACTCCCGGTAAGTTCATCTTCCGTGTTCGTGAATTTGAACAGATGGAGCTTGAGTTCTTCTGCAAGCCGGGCACAGACCTTGAATGGTTTGACTATTGGAGAGGATTCTGCCGTGATTGGCTCTATTCACTTAACATTAAGCCTGAAAATCTTCGTCTTCGTGACCATGACCCTGAGGAACTTTGCTTTTACTCAAAAGCAACAACAGACTTTGAATATTTGTTCCCGTTCGGTTGGGGCGAGCTTTGGGGCGTTGCTGACAGAACAGACTATGACTTAACCCAGCACATTAACACAAGCGGTAAGTCGCTTGAATATTTTGACCCAACAACAAATGAAAAGTATATTCCTTATGTTATTGAGCCGTCACTTGGTGTTGAGCGTTTGTTCTTAGCACTTCTCACAGAGGCTTATGACGAAGAGGTTGTTGACGCTGAAAAGAACGATACAAGAGTGGTTATGCATTTCCACCCGGCTATTGCGCCGGTTAAAGCGGCTGTTCTTCCTCTTTCAAAGAAGCTTTCAGACAAGGCAGAAGAGATTTTCGCTGAGCTTTCAAAGCATTTCAATGTTGAATATGATGACGCAGGTTCAATCGGTAAGCGTTATCGCCGTCAGGATGAAATCGGTACACCGTTTTGTATTACCGTTGACTTCCAGACAGTTGGTGACGAAAATACAGAGGCTGATAACTGCGTAACAGTTCGTGATAGAGATACAATGGAGCAGGTAAGAATGCCGATTTCTGAACTTGTAGATTATATTTCCAAGAAAATTGATTTCTGATTTTAATTATAAGAAAAAGGTCTGTTTCTACAGACCTTTTTTTATAGGTGAGTAATATGAAAGTAATACTTAATGATGAATTATTCAAATCCTCCTTTGAAACAGGAAGAAGTATGATAATGACTCTTTCACCTGACAGGCTTTTAGCCCCGTGTTATGAAGCGATGGGTAAAAAGCCAAAGGCTGAAAGGTACGGCGGCTGGGAGGCAAAGGGCATTTCAGGTCACACACTCGGGCATTACATGTCGGCACTCTCTTTTCTTTACAGTGTAAATGAAGATGAACAAGCAAAGAAATTAGCCGAGTATTGTGTCAACGAGCTTTCGTTACTTCAGGGAGAAAACGGATATATTGCGGGCTTTCCCGAGAGCGAAAGTTTTGATAAAGTTTTTTCCGACTTGCAAAACTTTTCTGCGGGTGGATTTGAACTTGCGGGTTGGTGGGTGCCGTATTATTCACTTCATAAAATATTCAGAGGTTTAATAGACATATATGAAAATATCGGTACAGAAAACGCACTTAGAGTGGCTATGGGTTTGGGAGATTGGACTTATAGCACGACATCTAAACTTAATAATGAGCAAAGAGAAAGACTGCTCAAATGTGAATATGGCGGAATGAATGATGTACTGTCAAGGCTTTATAAGCATAGTAAAGTCGAAAAGTATAAAACAGCATCTTTGTTTTTCTGCGAAGAAAAATTGTTGATACCACTTTCTAAGGGTGAAGATATTTTAACGGGACTTCATGCAAACACGCAAATTCCGAAGGTTATTGGCGCTTTGGAGGTTTATTCCAACGGCGGCGCAGATTATCTCTATTCCGCAGCTCAATTCTTTTGGAGTACTGTTACGGGTGTTCGCTCGTATGCTATCGGAGGTCACGGTGTGGCAGAGCATTTCTGCGGCAGTGAGGAAGAGCCACTTAAAACTAACACTTGTGAAACCTGTAACACTAACAATATGATTACTCTCTCGAGCAAACTTTGGGAAAAAGACCATAACGGAAAATATTTTGATTTCATTGAAAAGGCTCTTTACAATCACATTTTACCATCGCAGGATGAAACGGGTATGAAAACTTACTTTGTGGGTCTTGCTCCCGGCAATTTTAAGGTATATTCTTCTCCTGAAGACTCGTTTTGCTGTTGCTTCGGCTCAGGCCTTGAAAACCCATTTTGCTATAGCAAGTTAATTTTTAACTATGACGAAGATTTGTATGTGAATTTGTATGTTGAATCTGCTTTGCAGGACAGAAATGTTTCAGCGTCTTTGAAAAGTACAGACGAAAATATAATGACATTTGAATTTTTCGGTGATTACAACGGCAAAGTCCTATTCCGAAAACCGATTTGGTGCAAAGAATTCAAGTTGGAATACAGAGACAAAACATATTCCGATTCACATAACGGTTATGTTGAATTAAATGAAAATTTCTTAAAAGGGGATATAGTTAAAATTCATCTACCAAGAAAAGCAGAAAAGCATATAAAAAAAGATGACGGAAAGCTCGTTTATTTTACATACGGAGAAATTGTTTTGGCAGAATTTTTAGGTAATGAAAGTTGCCCTGAAAGCGACCATGCAAAAGGAGAAAACGATTTTACCAATCAGGAGTTGATTGATATTGTTCCTCTGACAAATACGGACATTAAAAAACTTGACGGACTCAGATTTTCCGTTGACGGGCACACTCTTTGTCCCTTTTATGAGATAATTCACGGCAGATACAGAATTTATTTTGAAACAGAATAGAAAGAGCAGGTAAGTTTAACTTACCTGCTCGTAATCTTATGATGTTGTTATTAAGCCTTAGGGGTGCGAAGTTCGCGAAGTTCATTTTCTACGAATTCATCAATATCGGGCTGTTCAGTTTTTTGAGCCTTAAACGATTTACCCACAATCACATTGAGGGCAAAGTTGATTGCAAAAAGAATACAACCTACAATAAAACCGAACCCTACGTGTGCATCGGTAATAATTCCGCCGCCCAAAGAAACGCAAGCAGCGGTAAATCTAACAAAAACAACTGCCGCCGCACCGAAAGAAAGAGTGCTTAATAAATTAAGAATTATGTTGAAAACATAACGAAGATTTATTCCTGCAATAAGCAGTACAAAGAAATTAAGCACACCGCATACAACCGAGAAAAGCATAAGCACGCAAGCGACTATTGCAAGTGTTGTTGCAGTGCCCATAACATCACCTTTTGAGAGGGCTAAAACTGAGCCGATATCAACCTTAAGAAGATAGTTCAAAATAAACGTCAGGAAAGATACCGTCTGTTTTCCTTCATAGAAAGGAAGAGAAAGCTTAAATGTGTAAAGTGGGAGAACAAGCGCAATAAGGGGAGCAAACGTCATAATGAGTCTTACAATACGAAGTTTTGAACCTAAAACTGCCGATTTGAAATTTTTTGTTCTGTAATGAAGTCTGGCGAAGGATTTTTCTGCAACGTCAGCGTCTTGTTCCAAACGCTCCTCCCATTTATGGTTAGGAATATTAACACCGCACTTTGGGCATTCTGCTTTAATATTCCAGATTTTTAATGTGTGCCCACATTCAGGACATTTTGTAGCCATAATATCACTCTTTCAAAATTTATAGATTTATTTTACTACAATTATTTTCTTTTTGCAAGTCTAATAACGTTCCATGAAAGAGGCTTAAGACGGGCAGACATAACCTTTCCGTCAAAGGAAGGCTTTTCGGCCTTAAAGGGCTTAACCGGCTGGTTTGCAACGCTGTTTTCAGCTTTAACGTCAAAACCGCTCATTTCAATAGCGTCAATAACCTCGAAACTGTCAAAGTCAAAAAGAGAAACGTCAAACATTACGTCTTCATCAAGACTGCGGTTAACAGCAAATACAGTAAGATTTTCACCGTCTTCCGAAAGAGTAGCGATTGACTCAACATCGGGTACATCGGTAAATTCTTTTGTGTCATGTTTAGGAGAGTCAACATTAGAAACAAGAGTGTATCCTCTGCCGTAGTTTGAAAGGTGCATGAACGGATAGAAGATAGTTTGTTCCCAGCACTTGCCGCCGTTTTCAGTCATAATCGGGGCGATAACGTTAACAAGCTGTGCAATACAAGCAATTTTTACTCTGTCAGCGTGTTTGAGAAGCGTCATAAGAAGAAGCGCTACGAGAAGAGCGTCTTCAAAGTTGTAAATATCTTCAAGCTGATGGGGAGCAGTGCTCCATTTTTCAAAGGGAATGCCATTAGAATGATACCATACGTTCCATTCGTCAAAAGACAGGTTAATCTGTTTTTTAGAATGTTTTTTACCTTTAATGTAGTCACAAATGCAAACTACTGAATGAATAAAGTCGTCCATAACCATTGACTTTGCAAGGAAAGATGCTGTGTCATTAGGTCTGTTGTCAAAGTAAATATGTAATGAAACATAGTCAACTGCGTCATAAGCAATGTCAAGAGTAGTAGCTTCCCATTCACCAAAGGTTTGCATACCCATATTTGAACTGCCGCACATAATTGTTTCGATTGACGGGTCAGTCCATTTCATAACTTTTGAGGCTTCAAGAGCGGTTCGGCCGTATTCAACAGCTGTTTTGTGACCGATTTGCCATGGGCCGTCCATTTCGTTGCCAAGGCACCATGTTTTAATGTTGTGAGGGTCTTTGTAACCGTGAGCTACACGAAGGTCGCTCCAGTATGAGCCGGACTTGTGGTTGCAGTATTCAACAAGATTTCTTGCTTCATCAGGGCCGCGAAGACCGAGATTTACTGCCATCATACACTGTGTGTCAGCCTTTTTGCACCACTTTGCAAATTCATTTGTGCCGAAAAGGTTAGGCTCTGTAACACCCCATGCAAGTTCAAGCTTTTTCGGGCGAAGCTCAACGGGGCCTACACCGTCTTCCCAGTTATATCCTGAAACAAAGTTTCCTCCGGGATAACGTACAATGGGAACGTTAAGCTTTTTAATTTCATTGATTACATCGGTACGGAATCCGTCTTCGTCAGCAAGTGGGTGACCCGGCTCATATATACCGCCGTAAACTGCCCTGCCTAAATGTTCAATAAAAGAACCGTAAATTCTTTCGTCAATTTTTGCGCTTGTAAATTCCGACACAAGAGTCATTTTTGCCTTTTTCATATTTCATTCTCCAATGGTTATTTGATTTATTCGTTGGCGGTTTGTTTTTCTCTTAAGAAGTTATGAAGCAAACTTACATTTTCGTCCATATCAATAACAAGACAAGCACCGACACCTGAAATGCTTCGGCTTGACCAAGTACCATCAGCGGGAACGGTATGCTGAACAATTTCAAATGTAAAAGCCTTTTGCTTTATTGCCTCAATACCTAAACTCATTATATCGTCAGAGGGAATATTGGTGCGCAACATAGGCATAACCTTCTCTGCGATACCTATAAGGTCAGAAATTTTTTGGGATTTTGCCTCATTGATAATTGACTCAATTACTTTTCTCTGACGCTGAGTTCTCATAAAATCAGAGTCTAAATAACGAATTCTTGAATACCAAAGAGCCTGTCCGCCTGTAAAGTGATTTATTCCTGCGGAAATGTCTTCGGGAAAATCTGCTTTATTCTTTTGGGTCATGTGGTCTTTGCTGTTAATATACTTTGCTTCCCTTTCCGTAACATCAACATCAACTCCGCCGAGTTCATTAACAACAGCCTCAAAAATCTCAAAGTCAACAATTAAATAATAAGGAATATCAACCTTGAAGTTTAGTTCAAGAGTATCAATCAGCATTTGAATGCCGCCGCGGAAGTAAGCTGCATTCAACTTTTCTTTGCGAAGATTTTCCC
This sequence comes from uncultured Clostridia bacterium, assembly GCA_945971755.1. GTDB lineage: Bacteria > Bacillota > Clostridia > Oscillospirales > Acutalibacteraceae > Fimenecus. The sequence goes on along the minus strand of CAMFPJ010000035.1, from coordinate 2,166 downwards.
TTGCGATTTGAACGTATGTATCGCGAAGGAATGATGTGAGCTTAATTTGACCGTTTTTGTAGTCAATCGTCATAAGCATCATTGTGTCAGAACGGGAACTCACATTTTTTTCACGGGCGTCAGTGCCGATAAGAAGAATGTTTACCTGTTCTTCGTCTCTGTAAAGCTCCGAAGAAGAAATGTAAACGTTTTCTGCGAGGGGCTCGTCCACCGTGATGCCGTCAACCAATTTTTTTGCCGTTGAATAACCATAGAAGCCTACGCAGCCGGTAAAAGCAATGACAAGTACAAGGACAACCGCAATGAATGTGCGAATCGAATGATTCGATTTTGATTTTTTATTATTTTTGGTGTCATCGGGAATCATATTTCCGTAAACTTCATCAGGGTCGCTGTAAGAAAATTCTTGGCGTCTGCGGTTATTTGCGGAACTGTTGTATTTTACTTCACCAACACTGCCGTAATCGTCGGAAAAAGATGAAATATCCTGAAAGTCATCATCGGGAATTTCTACCTTAAACTTTTCTTTTTTAGGAGTGTTAGAATAAATATCTTCAAATTCATCATTATTAAATTTATCTGACAAAAAAATCCACCTCTTCACATAATTTTATACGCGCTACTATTTTACAACAAGACGTATAAAATAACAACATTTTTTTAATAAAAACATCGGTCCTAATCAAAAACATATATATTTCTGTTCGTCACCCCTTGCAAGATAGTCTCAAAGTATGTATAATATCTTCAGTTTTAGTTTAGGAGTCGGAATATTTATGTTAGGTAAATACGTTGTGGTACGTGTTACTAAGCCTATGCACTCCTTTGACGCAGAGAACGGAATTAGCAATGAGCTCAATTTCGGTAAGGTGGAAAGCGGAATCGACCCCAAATCCCCGGTCAAGGGCGCTTACATTATGGGTGTAAACCATAGAGTAAGGTTGTTTGAAGGCAGAGTAATTGCGGTTATTAAAAGAAAAGATATGAGCGGAATTTATTTGGTTGTTGCGCCTAAAAGCAAACGTTTTATTGTGCACGCCATTGAGGATGCCGTTTCTTATGCTGAAAAAAGCGGTACTTACGAACTGAGTTGTCTTTATGAAAGCTCTTGCGGTGCGGTTGTTTACAGAATAATTAACGGAGAAGTTCGTTTCTTGCTTATAAAAAACAAGCGCAGTCTTAACTGGGGCTTCCCGAAAGGGCATATGGAACGCGGTGAAAGCGAACACATGACTGCTTATCGTGAGGTTCTTGAGGAAACGGGAATTCATATAAACTTTTTACCTGATTTTCGTGTTAAGTCTGAGTATTCCATTCAAAACAGAATCGAAAAAAAGGTTATTATTTTTCTTGCTACAACAAACGATACAAGGACAATTATTCAGCGTGAGGAAATTGAGGAATATTTGTGGCTCGGGTATGACAAAGCGTTAGAGGCTTTAAGATTTTCCAATGATAAGCAGATACTTATTAAAGCAAATGAGTACCTTAAAAAAGCGGGTGTAGTAAATGCTTGAGCAATTTGTTACGGCTATTCTTGAATTTTTTACGGACAAAATGCCTGCGGGTTTAACAGCGTTCATTATTTCGCTTATGCCGATTTTGGAAATACGCGGCGGAATGATTGCGGCGAGGCTCTTAGAGATGCCCTTTTGGAAAGCATTTCTTATTTGCTATGTGGGAAATATGATTCCCATTCCGTTTATCATTCTTTTTATCCGAAAAATTTTTGAATTTTTAAGGCGTTTCAGTTTTTTCAGAAGAATTATCGAAAAGCTTGAGCGCAAAACCGAAAAGAATAAGAAAAAAGTGCTGAAGTATGAGGCTTGGGGACTTCTTTTGTTTGTTGCCATACCGCTTCCGGGAACGGGCGGTTGGACAGGCGCTTTAATGGCTGCACTTCTTGATATTCGCCTTAGAAAATCGTTGCCGATAATTTCTATCGGTGTGCTGATAGCCGGGTTTATAATGTCGGGTCTTACTTACGGAATTTTCCAATTATAGCTTAGGGTTACGTTGATAATCCGAACCACGGTTTCTCGTGGCGGATTTGCCCTTACTCTTTGTTAAAATACTCGTTAATCCGAAAGGATTAACTGCGTTTTTGCCTCGATTAAGACCAAATCTGCACACGATAAACTGCAAAGCATCAAAAATGCTTGGAGT
>CAMFPJ010000034.1 GCA_945971755.1 uncultured Clostridia bacterium | reverse complement strand
TATGTTATTGATTATATTGAACCGCTTTTTATAAACTTTGCAGTTTTTAATTTTGCCGATGTTCTCATAACCTGCGGTGCAACTATTCTGATTGTTTGGATGATAAAAGATATCATAAAAGATTTCAAAAAACCGAAAGAATTAAACAGCGATGAGAGAATTGATAATTGAAGTTAATGAGGAAAATGAGGGTGAGAGGATAGATAAGTTTTTGTCTGTCCTTGTTGTTGATACATCTCGTACTTCAATTCAAAAATCTATTGAAAACGGATCCGTTTTGGTTAACGGTAAAACGGTAAACAAAAAATATAAAGTAATGACGGGGGACGAGGTTAGAATTTGCGAAGAAAAGCTTAAACCTCTTAATGTAGAGCCCGAAAAGATTCCTCTTGACATTGTTTTTGAAGATGACGATTTGCTTGTTGTAAATAAGCCGCGCGGAATGGTGGTTCATCCCGCACCGGGTAATTACAACGGAACGCTTGTAAACGCACTGTTATACCACTGTAAAGGTTCGCTTTCAGGGATAAACGGCGTTTTGCGCCCGGGAATAGTCCATAGAATTGATAAAGATACAAGCGGTCTTTTAATTGTTGCTAAAAGTGACAGAGCACATATCGGACTTGCGGAACAGATTAAAGAGCATTCATTTACAAGAGAGTATAATGCTGTTGTTTGCGGTCATCTTAAAGACCAAATCGGTACGGTTAATGCTTCCATTGGCAGAAGCACAAAAGACCGTAAAAAAATGTGTGTAACAGAACAAAACTCCAAAAAAGCCGTAACTCATTATTCCGTTATAAATGAATATGAAAAATATTCCCACATATCCCTGAAATTGGAAACGGGAAGAACTCACCAAATCAGAGTTCACATGGCATATCTCGGTCATCCTGTTGCGGGAGATTACGTTTACGGTAACGATAAATTCAGCGCTTACCTAAACGGGCAGTGCTTACATGCAATTAAAATCGGTTTTGTTCATCCCGTTACAAATGAGTATTTAGAATTCACTTCTGAACTCCCTGAATATTTTAAGGAATTCTTAAATAAAATATCTTAAAGAGGTAGTTATGCTTAAAAAAGATTTTTCAGATTGGCTTGTCGTTTCAGATATTGACGGAACGCTCAATAATAAGCTCAGAAGATTGCCGAAAAGGAATTTAGAAGCAATTAACCGTTTTGTTATTGAGTGTAACGGCCATTTCACATTGGCGTCAGGCAGAAACGTTCAGTCACTTCGCAGGCATTTTGAAAAATTACCGATTTCCGGAACTCCTGCAGTTGTACTTAACGGCGCAGGTGTTTATGATTACAATCAAGAAAAAATGATTAGGTTTTCACCTATAAATGAGTCTGCTATGGAAATAGTGGGAAAGGTTTACGAACGTTTCCCGTCTGTTGAAATTGAAGTTCTTACTGATAAAACAATATACACATTAAACTCAAAGATTTTCTGTCCTGTAATGGTAACGGCAGACAAGCTTAATCATACAGATTTCAAGCGCTTCAGCCAAATTCCAAAAGAAAATTGGGGCAAGGTTATTTTTCTTGGACCTCCGCCTCTTATTACTGCCGTCAGGAAATTCATTGATACAATTCCCGACAAGAAGGCAAATTTTATGTCAAGCTCTGTCGCTTCCTTTGAAATGCTTGAAGAAGGGGTACATAAAGGCATTGGCGCTATGGAAATTGCCGATTTATACGGTATTCCGTATAAGCACACAGCCGCAATCGGAGATTATTTTAATGATTATGATATGCTGAAAACTGTTTATCTTTCAGCTTGCTGCGGACAGGCGCCCAAGGGTCTTCACGAAATCGTTAAGTATCATGCATGCCACTGCAACAAAGGTGCGGTAGGCGATTTGCTTGAATACATAATGGATAAATATGAGGAGGTAGAACAATGAACTCTACATTAAAAAAAGAGTTGGAAATCTTTGCGGTAAAAGAAAGGCTTCTTTTACTTGAGGGAATTTTCAACGCCAAAGCCGGTCATCCGGGCGGTTCACTTTCCATTGCGGAGTTACTTGCTTATCTTTACAATGTTGAAATGAAAGTTGACCCTAAAAACCCTAAGGATCCTGACCGTGACAGATTTGTTCTTTCAAAAGGTCATGCGGCCCCCGCACTTTACGCTACTCTTGCACTTAAAGGATTTTTCCCTGCTGAAGATATGAAAACTCTCCGTAAGTCTGATTCCTATCTTCAGGGTCACCCAAGCATGAAAACCGTTCCGGGTGTTGATATGAGCACAGGTTCACTGGGACAGGGCATTTCAGCAGCAGTCGGTATGGCTCTTGCGGGCAAACTTGACAATAAAGATTACAGAGTTTATACAATCCTCGGCGACGGTGAAATTGAAGAGGGTGAGGTTTGGGAAGCAGCAATGTTTGCTTCCGCAAAGAACCTTGATAATTTGCTTGTCATCGTTGATAATAACAATCTTCAGATTGACGGAACAGTTGAAGAGGTTAACTCTCCTTATCCTATTTTTGAAAAATTTGAGGCCTTTGGCTTTAATACATTAGCTATTGACGGCAACAATTTTGATGAAATTGAAGATGCTGTAAAAAAAGCTAAAGAATGTAAAGGCAAACCAACTGCAATTATTGCAAAGTGCATTAAAGGAAAAGGCGTTTCTTACATGGAAAATGCAGTTAATTGGCACGGCGCAGCTCCCAATGAAGAACTTTATAATACTGCAGTTGCAGAGCTTACACAGGCTCTTAAAGATTTGGAGGCGTAATTATGAGCGAAATAATTAAAACAGCGACTCGTGATGCTTACGGTAAAGCTCTTGTAGAACTGGGGGAAAGCGACAAGAAAATTCTTGTTCTTGATGCTGACCTTGCAGCGGCAACAAAAACAGGTATGTTTAAGAAAGCACATCCCGAAAAATTTATTGACTGCGGTATTGCCGAGAGCAATATGATGGGTGTTGCGGCAGGCCTTGCAACAGCAGGTTATACTGTTTTTGCTTCATCTTTTGCAATGTTTGCGGCAGGCAGAGCTTTTGAACAGGTTAGAAACTCAATCGGTTATCCTCACCTTAATGTTAAAATCGGTGCAACGCATGCAGGTATTTCTGTCGGTGAGGACGGAGCAAGCCACCAGTGCTGTGAAGATATCGGACTTATGCGCACAATTCCCAGTATGGTTATTTTGAACCCTGCCGATGACATTGAAGCAAGGCTTTGCGTTCTTGCGGCGGCAGAACATGACGGACCTGTTTATATGCGATTCGGCAGACTTGCAGTTCCGCGTGTTTTTGATGAGAATTATAAATTTGAAATCGGTAAAGGTAATGTGCTCAAAGAGGGTACAGATGTTACAATTATTGCAACCGGTCTTATGGTAAACGAAGCGCTGATGGCGGCTGAAAAATTAGCCGGTGAGGGTGTTTCGGCAAGGGTAGTTAATATGGCAACAATCAAACCTATTGACCGTGACATTATTATTGATTCAGCAAAGAAAACAGGCGTTATCGTTACTGCAGAAGAGCATAATATTATCGGCGGTCTCGGTTCTGCAGTTGCAGAAGTAGTTTGTGAAACAGTTCCCGTTCCTGTGCTTCGTGTGGGTGTAAACGACACATTCGGAAAATCAGGCCCTGCAGTTGAACTTCTTCACGAGTTCGGTCTTGACGCCGACAATATTGCGGCAAAGGCAAAAGAAGCAGTTAAACTTAAGTAAACAAAATTAAAAGGAGAGATTTCTATCTCTCCTTTTTTATGAAATATCAAATGCAGAAATTTGTGCTTTAACAATATTTGGTCTATTGCGTCGGTAATAATCAGAATATATAATAATACTTGCAGGTTGTTTTTATCTCCTTATAATTTCAGGATTTGTTTCCAAAAGTAAACGAACAAGGTCATTGTTATCTTTTATTTGGCGGTCAAAAATAAGTCCGCCACGAGCAGTATCTTCGTGCTCGTGATAATCAGAACCGCTTGTTTTTAGAAGTGAATTAGCATCTGCCCAATCATTTGCAATATCGTTGTATGAATTGTGCCTCGGGCAACCGTTGTAAACCTCAATACCGTCAAGATATTTCGGCTTTGTAATTGTCATTCCGGTTCTAAAGGGATGTGCTTGAAAAATTGCCATTCCTTTTTTGTGAACAAGTTCTGAAAATTCTGCTATTCTCATGTGGTCAATATCAACATTATCGTATAGAAATTTTTCGGTAACACCGTAAACAAGATAATCGTTCATATTGGCATTTTCGGGAAAATAAAATCTAATTTCCATACCTAAAAAGACTTTTATTTTGCCGTTTGCTGCCTTAAGGGCTGCATTGTAACCGCGAAGAAAGAAATCAATCTTTTCTTTCCAGGAAACAGCTTTGCCCTCAAACTTTGCGAATGTTGACGGGCTTAAATGGTCGGTAATAACAATTCCGTTATAACCTGCGTTGATGTAATCATTTATCATATCTTCGGCAGAAACGTGAGCACATCGGCTTGTGTTCTTTGTATGAGCGTGCATTTCGCAAATGAAACTATCCATAAATATACCTCAAAAAACTATTTCAGCTAATTATAACTCAATTTGTTGTTTTATTCAACTTTTAATTGAAAACTAAATCATTTTGTATTATCATATATTTGTATATCATTTATTCGGAGGGATAGTATGACTTTATTTAACAGTAAAAATGATTCTGACCTTTCTTTGCTTGATGAGACTTTAGAAAGATACGGTGATGTGCCCGAAAACTTAATTACTGTTTTACAGTCCGCACAGGAGATTTACGGTTATTTACCGACTGATGTTATAATTCGTATTTCACAAAGAATGGGAGTTCCAATAACTAAAATTGTCGGAGTGGCAACGTTTTATTCTCAGTTTAGATTAACCCCTATCGGTAAATATCTTATTATGCTTTGCAAAGGTACGGCTTGTCACGTTAATGGGGCAGACGGCATTTACGATGCAATAAGTTCTCATTTGGGAATCAATGATAACGAAACGACAGAGGACGGCTTGTTTACAATTAAGTGTGTTGCCTGTCTCGGATGTTGCAGTCTTTCGCCTGTAATGATGATAAATGATGATACTTACGGTTCTTTAACTCCCGAAAAGGCAATAAATATTCTTGATTCCATTTCTCAAAAGGAGGGTAACGCATGAAAGTCGTAGTAGGTCAGGGCAGCTGCGGAATTGCCGCAGGTGCAGGAAAGGCTTTTGATATTTTAGAAAATAAACTTAATAAAAACCACGAACTTACTTTTACAGGCTGTATTGGTATGTGTTATCTTGAGCCTATTGTTGATGTTTATAATAATGATGAACTTCATAGATTTGTAAAGGTAAGCGGAGAGATTGCTGAAAAAATTGCAGAAGCAGTAAATAATAACGACTTTTCAATTTCAGCAGAATATGAAATAGCAGATGATGACAAGGCGTTTTTATCTTCACAAACTCGAATTGCTCTTCGTCACTGCGGTTTAATTAACCCGGAGAAAATCGAAGATTACATAGCTGATAACGGCTATGAAGCAATTAAAAAATGCGTAACTCAAATGACGCCTGAAGAGGTTATTGAAATTATTAAAATTTCGGGTCTTGCAGGCCGTGGCGGTGCAGGCTTTCCCACTTGGTTTAAGTGGAACGCCGCAAGAAACTCTGAAAGTGAAGATAAATATTTGATTTGTAATGCTGACGAGGGAGACCCGGGCGCATTTATGGACAGAGCAGTAATTGAAAGTGACCCACACACTCTTTTAGAGGGTATGCTTATAGGCGCTTATGCCATAGGTGCAAAAGAAGCTATTGTCTATGTGCGTGCGGAGTATCCATTGGCAGTAAAACGCCTAAAAAAAGCAATCAAGCAGGCAAGAGAAGCAGGCTTTATCGGCAAAAATATTTTCGGTACTGACTTTTCCTGTGATTTTACAATTAAAGCAGGAGCAGGTGCGTTTGTGTGCGGTGAAGAAACTGCGCTTATTGAGTCGCTTGAGGGTTCAAGAGGTATGCCAAGACTTAAACCGCCGTTTCCGGCACAGTCAGGCTTTTTACGTAAACCATCTAATATTAACAATGTTGAAACTTTTGCAAATGTGGCTTGGATAATCAATAACGGCGGTGAAAAATTTGCCGCAATGGGCACTGAAACCAGCAAGGGAACAAAGGTTTTTGCTTTAACAGGTAAAGTAAATAAAGGCGGACTTGTTGAAATTCCGATGGGTAAAACTCTCCGTGACGTTATCTTCGGTATCGGCGGCGGAATTCGTGACGGTAAAGAGTTCAAGGCAGTTCAAATGGGCGGGCCCTCCGGCGGTTGTATTCCTGCACATCTTCTTGATACAGTAATTGATTACAAGGCGCTCTCAGCCACCGGCGCAATTATGGGCTCAGGCGGTATGGTTGTTATGGATGAAAGCACTTGCATGGTAGGAATGGCTAAATTCTTCCTTGACTTTACCGCAAAAGAATCATGCGGTAAATGCACTCATTGCCGAATAGGTACAAAGAGAATGCTTGAAATTCTCACAAGAATTACCGAGGGAGAGGGTAAACCCGAAGATATCAGTCTTTTGGAAGAACTCTGTTATTCAATTAAAGACGGAGCGCTTTGCGGACTCGGTCAGACTGCCCCTAACCCTGTCCTTACAACTCTTAAATATTTCCGTGATGAATATACAGACCATATTGAAAACAAACATTGTACTGCTCATGAATGCAGTAAACTTGTAAAATATAAAATCAACGCAGATGCTTGCCGCGGTTGTACTGCTTGTGCCGGAAAATGCCCGACTGATGCAATTACGGGTGAAGTTAAAAAAGCACATCTTATTGACCGTGACAAGTGTATCGGTTGCGGAACTTGTATGGCAACTTGCCGTTTCGGTGCAGTGGAGGTGGAATAATGCAAGTTAAAATTATTATAGACGGAAAAGAAATTTTAGCCGATTCAAGCAGTTCAATTCTTGAAATTGCTGCTGAAAACGGAATAAATATACCTAATATGTGTCATGACCCGCTTGTTGAGGCTTATGGCGGTTGCGGTCTTTGTACTGTTGAAGCAGAGGGGGTTCCGAAGCTTCTTCGCGCCTGTGCAACCAAACCAAGTGACGGAATGGTAATTCACACAGACTCCGATAGGGTAAAACAGTCAAGAAAGGTTGCTTTAGAACTTCTTTTAACTGACCACACAGGCGACTGTAAAGCCCCTTGCACAAAGGCTTGCCCTGCGGGTACCGACTGTCAAGGATACGTGGGTCTTATTGCCAACGGTGAATATGAAGAAGCAGTTAAACTTATCAGAGAAAAAGTACCGCTTCCGTCGTCAATCGGCAGAGTTTGTCCGCATCCTTGCGAAAAAGCATGCCGCAGACAGTATGTTGACTCTTCAATTTCTATTGCTTTTCTTAAAAGCTTTGCCGCAGACAAATTTATTGATGACACGTCGCTTTTACCTAATAAGGCAGATTTGACTGGGAAAAAAGTTGCAGTAATCGGCGGTGGTCCTGCAGGTCTTACTGTTTCATATTTCCTTTCCCTTAAAGGACACAGTGTAACAATTTTTGACCAAATGCCTAAAATGGGCGGTATGCTCCGTTACGGAATTCCCGAATACCGACTTCCAAAAGCAGTTCTTGATAAAGAGATTTCTTTAATTGAGAAAACAGGTGTAGAGCTTAAAAATAATGTTAAAATCGGTAAAGACCTTCAATTTGACAGTATCAGAGCTGATTACGATGCAGTAATTGTTGCCGCCGGTGCTTGGAAGAGCAGTAAAATGAAAGTTAACGGTGAATGGTTACCAGGTATATATGGTGGTATTGATTTTCTTCGTGAAGTAAGTCTTGGCAACAAACCTGAAATCGGCAAAAATGTCGCTGTTTGCGGCGGCGGTAATACGGCTATGGACGCTTGCAGAACCGCAGTTCGTCTTGGTGCAGAAAATGTATATGTTATTTACAGAAGAACTAAAGATGAAATGCCTGCAGACCCGCAGGAAATTCTGGAGTCTGAAGAAGAGGGCGTAATCTATAAGTATCTTACTAACCCCATTGAGTTTACTGAAACTGACGGTCACGTTTCAGGAGTTGTTCTTCAAAAAATGAAGTTGGGTGAGCCGGACTCAAGCGGAAGACGCCGTCCCGAGCCAATCGATGGTGAAACAGAAAAAATCGCACTTGATTCTGTTATTATGGCTATTGGTCAAGTTCCTGAACTTTCAGGTCTTGAAGAACTTGAACAAACAAGAAAAGGAACAGTAGCCGCATCGGAAAGCGACTTTTTGACTTCAGCAGAAGGCGTCTTTGCTATCGGCGATGTTTCCAATAAGGGAGCCGACATTGCCATTGCCGCAATAGGCGAAGCACAAAAGTGTTCAATTATTGTTGACGGCTACCTTAAGGGAGAAAAACTCTGCTATAAAAAACCGTTTGTTGTGGAACGTGATGACAGTGAAATTGATTATTCGAACTTTATAAAACAGCCAAGAGCAGTTATGCCTCAACTGTCGCCGTCAGAGCGAAAGACTTCATTTGCTGAAGTAAATAAAGGCTTTACTGACGAAATGGCAAAGGCTGAGGCAAGCCGTTGCCTTGAATGTGGGTGTCACGACTATTACGAATGTAAACTCGTAAAATATGCTGACGAAAATGATGTTTCATATAAACGTCTTTCAGGCGAAAAACATTCAAGAAACACTGAGGACAGAAGCGAGCTTATCAGCCGAAATGAAGACAAATGTGTTCTTTGCGGACTTTGCGTTCGAGTTTGCGATAAGGTAATCGGTAAATCTGCTTTGGGCTTTGTTGACAGAGGTTTCGGTACAGTTGTTCTTCCTGAATTCGGCAAGAAACTTGCTGACACAGACTGCACAATGTGCGGTATGTGTGTTGATAAATGCCCCACAGGCGCTCTTCGTGAAAAACAAAACATCAAAAAGTCACTTGTTGTAAAAGAAAACAGCAAAATCACAGTTTGTGAACTTTGCGAAAAGCGTTGCCCCATTGATGTTAGATACGTCGGTAACACAATTATTCGCATTAAACCTTACGGAAAAGATACCGTACTTTGTAAAAAAGGTAAATTCGATTTGATTGAGGATAAAACACTTCTCCAAAAGTAAACAAATTTTTAATATTTTTCCAAATTATTGCGTCAGAGTTTTGTTTGTGATATCATCTTTTGAGAAAACTGTTTAAGAGGTGTCATAATTTATGTTCGGTTATGTTACCGTTTATAAACCCGAATTAAAAATTAAAGATTATGACACCTACAAAGGCGTTTATTGTACACTTTGCAAAACAATGCAAAAAGAGTACGGAATTTTTTCGCGCCTTCTTTTAAGCTATGATGCAACCTTTTATGTTGTTTACCGAATGGCTGTAACTGACTCTCGCACAAAACTTTCAAAATCACATTGCAGTTTTTCGCCTTGTAAAAAGTGCTTGAAAATTGAATCTGATGAAGATATTTTTAAGAAAGCGGCAGGTATAACCGTAATTCTTTCTTACTTCAAGCTTTGCGATAATATAAAAGATGAGAATTGGTGCAAAAAAACGATTTATAAAATCTTAAAACCTTATTTTTCGCACATTTGCAAGAAAGCTAAAAGCAAATATCCGGATATTTTTGATGTGGTTCAGGAATATATGGGCAAACAAGCGGAAACGGAAAAAGAATTTCAAACCATTGATATTTCAGCAGACCCAACGGGAAACGTTTTGGGATACATTCTTTCGGACGGTGACAAAAACTCAACAGATTTCAAATTCGGTTACTGTTTGGGCAGAACGGTTTATCTTTTAGATGCATTTGACGATTTCAAAAAAGATGTCAAAACAAATTCGTTTAATCCGTTTTCAGGCACAGATAATATAATAAAAGACGCTTCATTTACCATAAATATGTCAATCGGCGAGATGATTGAATATCTTAAGTATATAGAAATTTACAGATTTAAGAACATTATAAATAATGTTGTTTTTTACGGATTAAAAAGCAGAATGGATAAAATAATTATAAAAATGAGGGGTGAGGAAAGATGAATGATGCTTATTGTGTTTTAGGAGTCTCCCGTGATGATACAGAGGACGAAATAAAAAAAGCATACAGAAATAAGGCTTTTGAAGTTGAAAATTCCAATCTTTCCGACAGCGAAAAACAAGTAAAAATGGCAGAACTTGACTCTGCGTATGACTTTGTGTTCAATGAGAAAAGAGGAACTAACTATTCTTCTCAAAACAACTATTCCGAAACACAGTTTCCGGATGTTCGTCAGCAAATAAATACCGGCAGAATTGATGATGCGGAAACAATTCTTAACGGAATTCCCGAAAATATGCGTTCTGCCGAATGGAATTATCTAAAAGGACTTGTTCACAAAAGTCGAGGTTGGCTTAATGAAGCATACGCTTGCTTTTCTGCTGCCGTTTCAATGGAACCTGATAATGCCGAATACAGAGCAGCTTATGATTCTATGGCGAAAAAAGCCAACGGCGGGTATAGAGTGAAAAATGATGATTCAAAATCTTCTGACCGGTGTGATTGCTGTGATTGTTGCGACTGCTGTGACTGTTGCGGAGGGGACTGTTGCTCTGACCTTTGCACGCTTTGGTGTTGTGACAATATTTGTGAGTGCTTCGGCGGTGATCTTTGTGGGTGCTGCTGATGAATAGAATTAAAGAAAAATCAGTAAAAGCATCTTTCGGCGGAATTGTTACCGCATTAGCCATAATAATCATGGCACTTGGCGGAGTTTTTTCTTCGCTGACTTACGCCGCCCCTGCGGTTTGCGGTGTTTTCTTAATGGTTGCAGTAGTGGAATTCGGAGCAAAATTTGCAGCGGTGGTTTATTTTGCAATTTCTTTTTTGTCAATTGCTGTTGTGCCTAATAAAGAATGTGCAGTGATGTTCGCTCTGTTCTTTGGAATTTACCCAATTATTAAAGGTAAAATTGAAGGCAAAACAAAAGGCGTAATATCGTGGATAATCAAATATCTTTTCTTTAATGTTGCGATTATTATTGCATATTTAATTTGTTCAAAGCTTTTGGAAATACCTTATGAAGAAATAGGAGTATTAGGTAAATACTCATTGCTGTTTCTTTGGGGTTCGGGAAATGTTACTTTTTTCATTTATGACATAGCACTTACCCGATTGATTTCCGCATATATTTTCAAATGGCAAAAATTTGTTAAAAGGTTGTTTAGATGATGGATAAAACAAAATCTAAATTGAATAATGCCAACGAAACACAGGTTGAGGGAAATGTTGTCAAACTTACAAGTGTTGAAACAGAATATAAACCTAAAAATAAATCTGAAAATGTTCACGCAGGGCATCGGGCAAGGCTCAGAATGCGTTTTATAAACACGGGTCTTGATTCTTTTGAAGACCACAACGCACTTGAGCTTTTCCTTTTCTATGCAATACCTAACAGAGATGTCAATGACTTGGCGCATGACTTAATCAATGAGTTTGGCTCGCTTGCGGGAGTTTTTGATGCCCGATTTGAAGACCTGTGCAAGATTAAGGGCATTTCTGAATACTCCGCATCTTTGATAAAACTTCTGCCTTCAATGGCAAGACGTTATGAGCAAAGTAAGATTTCCGACAAAAAGCCGATTCTTGATGAGCCGCAGAAAATAGCAGAATATATGCAAGGTTTATATTTCGGTATAAATAAAGAAATTCTTTATATGCTTTGTCTTGACAGTGCCTGTAAACTGCAAAAGTGTATTAAACTGGGTGAGGGTGAAATCGACAAAGTTTCTGTAAGCTACCGAAGCATAGTAGAACAGGCATTAATTACAAATGCAGCAAATATAATCGTTGTACATAATCATATTTCGGGAATAACTGCACCGTCACCGCAAGATATTTTGTTTACTGCAAACCTGATTGAAACTATGAAGGGCATCGGAATCAGAATAAGCGACCATATTATTATGGGCTGTCTCTTATACACATCTGACGCTGCCGACGAAGGCTTTGGTGTTGT
>CAMFPJ010000033.1 GCA_945971755.1 uncultured Clostridia bacterium | reverse complement strand
CTAAGCCTTCGTCGGCAGCGTCAGATGTGTATAAGAGACAGCGTTTGTTGTATAATGTATTTATCAAATTTGTCGGAAGTGAATTTTATGAAAAAGAATGAAATAAAGAATATTACTCTTTCTGCAATGTTTTTAGGGTTGGGGCTTGTTTTACCTTTATTAACGGGGCAAATTCAGGTAATAGGAAGAATGCTTCTGCCTATGCATATCCCCGTGCTTCTGTGCGGTCTTATTTGCGGCTGGCAGTATGGTCTCACAATCGGATTTATACTTCCCCTTATGCGCTCGGTTATTTTCAGTATGCCTCCTATGTATCCCACTGCTGTTGCAATGGCGTTTGAACTTGCAACTTACGGCTTCGTTGTTGGGTTCTTGTTTGCAAATGCAAAATGGCAGTGCATTAAGTCCCTTTACCGTTGTCTTCTTACGGCAATGCTTTTGGGCAGAGCTGTTTCGGGACTTGCAAATTTAATTCTTTTAGGCATTAAGGGCAATTCTTATACTCTCTCCGCATTTATTGCAGGGCATTTCACAACTGCTGTTCCGGGAATTATTCTTCAACTTATTTTAATTCCATCAATTATGTTGCTTCTTAATAAAACTCATTTAATACCCTTTAAGAAAAGTCAAAAATATGAAACAGTCTGAACTGATAGATTACTTAAAAGATTTATTGAAAACAGGGGAAAGAAAAATAATTGCAATTGACGGCAGATGTGCTTCCGGTAAAACAACATTTGCAGAAATAATTCAAAACAATATTGATTGCGACGTTGTTCACACGGACGATTTCTTTTTACCACCTGACAAGCGAACAGAAGAAAGACTTTCGACTCCCGGTGGAAATATTGATTTTGAAAGACTCCTTTCAGAAATTTTAATTCCTCTTAAAAACGGTCAGGACTATATTTACAAAAAGTTTTCTTGCAAAACACAGTCATTTTCGAAGGGCGAAAGAATAACTCCTCAAAATATTACAATAGTTGAGGGGTCGTATTCCTGCCACCCGGAGCTTTTTCCTTATTGTGATTTGCACATTTTTTTAGACATTGACAGTGCAACTCAAAAAGAACGTATTATGTCAAGAAATAAAGACAATGCACATGTGTTTTTTGACAAGTGGATACCACTTGAAGAAATGTATTTTAATGAACTGTATATACAGAACAAATGTGAAATTATTTTATCACAGGGGGGATAATTACGGAAAAATCAGTAGTATTTTTTACAAAAGAAATAACACCTGAAAAGGTAATTGAACTTTATGAAAAAGTAGGAAAAAAACTCACAGGTAAAGTTGCCGTGAAACTTCATTCCGGCGAAAAAGGCAATCAAAATTTCTTAAAACCGGAATTTTGGAAGCCTGTGATTGAACGGGTAAACGGTACTGTTGTTGAATGTAATACTGCTTATGAAGGTGCAAGAAATTCAACTGAAAAACACAAAAAGCTTATTTCTGAACATGGCTGGGATAAGTATTTCACAGTTGACATAATGGATGCTGAGGGTCCGGATCTTGAAATTCAAATTCCAAATGGTAAAGTGCTTAAGAAAAACTATGTAGGTAAAAATATTGAAAAATACGATTCAATGTTAGTTCTTGCACATTTTAAGGGCCACCCGGCAGGAGGATACGGTGGAGCACTTAAACAACTTTCAATCGGATGCGCTTCAAGTGAGGGAAAATCTCTTATTCATTCAGCAGGTTACACAAACGATCAAACAATAGTTTGGAGTCATATGGCTGAGCAAGATTTATTTCTTGAATCAATGGCAGATGCTGCCGAATCAGTAGTTAATTTTTTTGATGGAAATATTGTTTATATTAACGTAATGAAAAATCTTTCTGTTGACTGCGATTGCTGTGCAGTAGCTGAAGACCCTTGCATGAAAGATATTGGTATATTAGCGTCTTTGGACCCTGTTGCTATTGATAAGGCTTGTCTTGATTTGGTTTATAAAGCAACAGATGACCCGGGTCAAAAGCATTTTTTAGAGCGGGTTGAGTCACTTCACGGCGTCCATACTATCGAAGCTGCTAACGAGCTTGGATATGGTACAACAAATTACGAACTTATTGAAATTTAATACCGGACTTGCAAAAAACATCAGCCTCTGTCATATCTTTGACAGAGGTGATTTTTTTGTTTTTACAGTTGTTAAGCCACATATCACAAAACTTAATTTATTTTATGCTCCATTTAACTGCGGGAAATTCATTTCCAAAGCCACTTTCAGCAAAAGAAGAAATGGCAGAACTGAAAAAATTTCACGAAGAAGGGGACATGAAAGCACGGGAAAAACTGATAAATCACAATATGCGCCTTGTGGCTCATATTGTTAAAAAGTATTATTCAAATTATTCAGACCAGGATGATATTATTTCTATCGGTACCATCGGGCTTATTAAAGGAATTGACAGTTTTGACTACAAAAAAGGCACACGTCTTGCCACTTACGCTTCAAGGTGTATTGAAAATGAGATTTTAATGCACTTCAGAGCCAAAAAGAAAAGCGAGAAAGACATTTCAATGAATGAACCTATTGATACGGACTCCGAGGGCAATCCGCTAACCTTTACGGATATAATTTACAGCGAAAGCACCGTTTTTGATGAAGTTGACTTAAAAATGCGCTCCGAAAAGCTGTATCAGTATCTGAAAAAGCTTCAAGACCCGAGGGAACGTCAAATTCTTGTAATGAGGTACGGACTTTACGACACCGTTGCACTGCCGCAGCGTGAAGTTGCCGAGCAACTGGGCATTTCTCGTTCTTACGTTTCAAGAATTGAAAAAAAGGCGCTTTCAGAGCTTAAAAAAATGTTTGACGGCGAGTAAAATAAAGCATTTTACTGTTGAAATAGCACTCAAAATTTGATAGAATAATCAAAATATGTCTATTGAGGTGCAAAATGAATTCTGTCAGCGAAAAAATGCTTGATTTAATGGGTGTTTGGGGTCCTTATTCAAAAAAATACAGCGGTATTTCAAGAATTGTAAATCACAATTCGCAAAAGGGTGTTCGCTTTGACTGTGTAGTCAGTCCCGCTGTTGAAAATGCTGACTCACGTGTTCCGAATGTTACGGTTCCCGTGGGCGTTCACCCGTGGGAAGCAAAGTCAGATTACTCCTTTTACTCATACCGTTATGACCTTGAGTGGAAAGACCGTGTTTACGCTGACGTCTCTTTCACAAAACTTTCAAAGGACAGTGTTCTGATCCGTACAAAAATCTTTAACAATACGGAGATTAAACAAATCTGTCTTGTTAATATGTTTGCTGCTATTGAATATCCGAATGTTACCGTAACATCACCGGTTTTACCTGAAAAGTCAGTTTATTTAGATGCACTCGATTATAAAACTTATGAATACAACACCACTCGCCCCTGGGACAGACAGACCATTGACGCTATGAAAAAAGGCGAATTTTTTGATGATGCTTTTTGTGGCGGCAGAGGACTCGGGGACAGAGACAATAACCGTTACATTTTGCCGAAATTTGCATCTTTCGGCGCTGAAAAGGGCGACAGTGTGTCTTATGAAATCGAAGTCAACGAAACATTTTCCTCACCCGTTCTTTTTGTCCGTTACAGAACGACTGACGGAAAAGACGCAGTTTTCACCTTAAACGGCAAAACCGTTACTTTTCCGAAAAACGACAGTATGAATATTGTTAAAATTCCTGCCGAAATTAAGTTTGGTAAAAATGCTTTTGACTTTGTGTCAGTGGGTACAGGCGGAATTGAATTTGACTTTTTCTGCATTTGCGAAAACAGTGAAGAGATTAAAATACTGTCAGCTAAACACTCGTTTAAGCCCAGAATTCAAACGGCTGAAACAGAAAACGGAAAAACAGTGTCTTATAAATACGAGGGAGTTAAGGGCGAATTTAAGATTAGAACCTTTAATAACTCAACCCGATTCAGAGATTTCCCCACAGGCTGCCTTGAAGACAGCCCCACTGCCCGAATTTCACAGCCCGATGAGAGCTTCCAAAATATGCTTGAAACTTTCTCCGGCTCTTTCTCGGAAAAACATTCCGACGAAGGCTTTTACCACAACACCGTTGTTCACACAATTTATGTTGACCCCGGTAAAACTCATACCGAATATGCCGTTCTCTCGTTTGGAGACACAGATTATTTAACGGTAGAAGATTATGAAAAAATATATCAAAACGCGTACAACTCACTTGAAAAAACGGGACTTAACAAATCGGGCAAAAAATACGAATTTTCAAATCAAATTCTCCGTGCCACCGTGCTTCAAAACACGGTTTATCCGCTTTACCGTCACGGTGAATATGTAATTCATCACACACCGGGCAAGCGTTGGGACTCTTTCTACACTTGGGACTCAGGCTTTATCGGCCTTGGTATGCTTGAATATGGTGCGTATCCTCTTGCGGACTACATTCTTGATACATATTTAAGCGATAAGGACAACCCAGATTACGCATTTTTGCTTCACGGAAGCCCCGTTCCGACCCATATTTATCAGTATTTTGAAATGCTTTGCAGGAGTAACGACAAGTCAAAGCTTTTGGAGTATTACCCGAGAGTAAAAATGTTCTATGACTTCCTTGCAGGTAAAATTAACGGCTCCGTAACTGATAAATTTAACACGGGGCTCACCACTACATTTGATTATTTTTATAATTGCAGCGGTATGGACGATTTGCCTCCGCAAAAGCAAATGTATAAAGACAATCTTCAAAAATATATGACGCCCGTAATTTCTGTTTCTCAGGTAATAAGAGCGGCAAAGCTCCTTTACATTGTTGCCGATTTATTAGGTTTGGAAGAGGACAAGCTTACATATTCCGAAGATATTAAAATGCGCACAAAAGCTTTACAGAAATATTCATGGGACGAGGAGTCAGGTTATTTCTCTTACGTTTTGCATGATGAGAACGGCGACTACAAATGCAAGTATAAAACCGAAAAAGGTGAAAACCTTAACAAAACGATGGACGGTATTTACCCGATTATTGCAGGTGCCGTAACAAAAGAGCAAAGGGAAAGAATACTTTCCCATCTTAAAAGTGAAAAAGAAATGTTCACTCCGGTGGGCATCAGCGCAGTTGACAGAACCGCCTCTTATTATGTAACAAACGGTTACTGGAACGGCAATGTTTGGATGTCGCACCAGTGGTTTGTTTGGAAAACAATGCTTGATTTAGGCGAAACAGACTTCGCATTCAAAATAGCAAAAACCGCAATCGATATTTGGAAGCGGGAGGTTGAATATTCTTATTACACATTTGAAATGATAAATATTGCAACCGAACGCGGCGGATGGTTCCACAACTTCGGCGGGCTTTCAACTCCGATAAGCATTTGGACTAACGCTTACTTTAAGGCCGGAACACTAACCGCAGGTCTTGATACAATGGTAAATTACAAGATTTTCAATGAAAATAACACCGCTTTTAACTGCAAAATAACTCATTTTGGTGACAGTGAAAAATTCTCTGTCATTGCCGTAATGAATGACTGCAAGAAGGACTATTCCGTTACTGTTAACGGCAAAAAATCAGAGTTTAACCTTCGTGAAAACAGCGCAGTTGAAATAGTTTTAGAGTCAGGAGACAAGGAATACGAAATCAGTATTTCTTAATTATCCCGTATAATCTTCAATTATTTTTTGAAGCTCTTCGGGAGTGTCAACGGTAATTCCTTTTTCTAAAAGTTTTCTGTCACTTTCAGGCAAAAGGAACACAGCAGTGTCAAAAACCTGTACGGGCATTTCACCGTCCTCTGCAAAAATTCCGATTTGTCCCTCATATTCACGGACTGTGTATCGTCTTTGCACCGTCATTTGAACAGTTGTGTTTTCACCGCTTTTTTCGGTAGTTTTAGCAGGAATAAGACAAAGCATTAAAACTGCTGTAAGACCTAAACAAATGTAAATGATATTCTTCATTTTTGAACCGCCTTTCATTTTATTATTTCAAAACGGTTACAATTTATGAATTTAAGAAAAATTTTTGTAAAACTACTAAACAAATTAAGAAGTTTGTGATACAATAATCTATATGTGAGCTTAAAACTTATTTTACGGTTCACTTTGGAGGAAGTTATGAGAAAAAAGACTTCAAAATCAAATAATAAAAAACAACTAAAAGACAGAAAGGGCCTTTTGGTGTTTTTAGCGTTTGCTTTCACTGTCGGAATGATTGGTGTAATTTGCGGCTCTTACATTTTGCATAACATAGTCAGCACCGTAAACGGTGAGCGTTTGATTGACCTTGATTTCTATAAAGAAAACCAAGACCAAACGACAATTATTTATGCATACAACGATGAGAACAACCCCGTTGAGCTTGTCCGTGTTCACGGCTCGGAAAACAGAGTTTGGGTTTCAAGTAAAGATATGTCCCCGTGGATGACGAAAGCCGTTGTTGCCCTTGAGGATAAAAGATTTTATGAACACGGCGGTGTGGACTGGATAAGAACTATTGGAGGAGTTATAAAGTCAAAGTTCCAGCAAGGCGGTTCAACCATCACTCAGCAGTTGATTAAAAACCTTACTGGTGAAAACGGAAGAACTATTAACCGTAAATATAATGAAATTTTATCAGCCTTAAACCTTGAAAAATATTATGATAAAGACACTATTTTGGAGGCATATCTTAATACAATTTATTTAAGTGAGGGTTGCTACGGCGTTAAAACTGCGGCAGAAAAATATTTCGGTAAGGATGTTAAAGACTTAAACCTTGCTGAGTGTGCTTCGCTTGTTTCAATCACTCAGGCACCGACAAAATATGACCCGCTTATTAACCCTAAAAACAACAAAGACCGTCAAATGCTTTGTCTCGGATATCTTCTTGAACAAGGCACAATTACTCAGGAAGAGTATGAAGAGGCGGCGAATTATAAGCTCATTTTCACAAACAGCGAGGACTACGTTGAACAAAAAGACGATGACGGCAAAGACTCGGCAGTTGACAATGAGATTTGGAGTTATTACGTTGACTATGTAATTTCTTCGGTAATTAAAGACCTTAAAGCCGCAGGTTATTCAAATTACGAAGCAACAAGAATGCTTTATTCGGGCGGCTTGAGAATTTACTCAGCGGTTGACACAAAAATACAAGATATTGTTGAAGATGTTTACGTTCACCGTAAAAACTTCCCCACTGAAGCAGTAAGCGACAGTAAAGACGCTTCACAGTCTGCAATTACAATTATGGATTATTCGGGCAGAGTTGTAGCAGTTTGCGGCGGTGCAGGTGAAAAGACCGAAAACCGTTCAAACAATCGTGCGGTTTCTGCTAAAAGACAGCCCGGTTCTTCAATTAAGCCACTTACTATTTATGCACCCGCTATTGAAGAGAACTATATTACATGGTCATCAAAAATCAAAAACTACGGTATTACTTGGGCAGGCAGTATCTGGCCGAAAAACTACGGCGGTGACCCCGGTTCACCGAACTCTTACGTTACTGCACAGTATGCTCTTTCAATTTCTTATAACACCGTTCCTGCTCAAATTCTTATGATGATGGGCTTTGAAATGAGTTATAACTATGCAACTGAAAAATTTCACATTTCAACACTCAGTGATGACGTTGACCGATATGCTCCGTCAGCCCTTGCAACAGGCGGTACACACGGCGGCGCAACAACGCTTGAAATGGCAGCGGCATTTGCAACATTCGGCAACGGCGGTAAATATTACAAGCCGTATTGTTACTATAAAGTGACTGACAGCACAGGCGAAAATATTGTTTTACAGACCAATCCTGAACCGGAACAGGTAATTTCACCTGAAACATCTTATGTAATGAATCAAATGCTTCGTACAGTATTCTCTGCCTCAAGCGGTACTGCAAAGGCTTACGGTGTCAGAGGCTTTACAACATTCGGTAAGTCAGGTACAACAACCGATAACTGTGACCGTTGGTGTATCGGCGGCACACCGTATTACATTGCTGCAGTTTGGTTCGGATATGACTATAATAAACAGATTATGGCAAGCGGAAGCCCTGCGGGCAGAATTTTCAAAACCGTTATGGACAGAGTTCACGAAGGCCTTGCAGCAAAGTCTTTTGAACAGTTTTCCGATAAAGTGGTTCAAAGGGCTTATTGCACACAGTCGGGACTTCTTGCAAGCAGTAAATGTGCGTCAACGGCTGTCGGTTGGTACAAGGTTTCAAATCTTCCTGCAACGTGTGCCGGATGTGTTGCACCCGGCTATCAGGATAAAGACGATGAAGAAGATACAACAACAAAGCCCAACGAGTCAGGTGACAGCAGTACAACTTCTTCAACAACGGCTGCTCCCGTAACAGATACCACAACAAGCCCTCCGACTGAACCGCAAACAGAATCGCAGACAGAAAGTGCAGGGTAACTGAATGGTTATTGTTTCCGTTGACTACGGCGATGTAAGAACAGGCATTGCTGCATGTGATAAATTAGGAATGCTTGCGTCGCCGGTTTGTGTAATTGCCGAAAAAGACAGAGAAAAACTTATTTCTAAAATTTGCGAAATTGCGGCAGAGAAAAAAGCCGAAAGATTTTGCGTCGGTATGCCGCGAAATATGGACGGCACATACGGCTTCCGTGCAGATGCCTGTAAAGAGTTCGGCGAGGCACTTGAGGAGAAATCGGGAATTCCCGTTGTTTTTCGCGACGAGCGTCTCACAACGGTTTCCGCACACGGAATACTCTCTGCCAATGACGTCAGAGGTAAAAAAAGAAAAGATATTGTCGATGCTGTTTCCGCAGTCCTCATTTTAGAGGAGTATCTTAAAACTCTTTAAGCGGGACACGAAATGACAAAAAATATGCCTGATATCTACTATAATGGTATCAGGCTTTTATTTTTTGGAGTGGTGCTTTTGACTGTTTATGTTGACGTGCTTTTTCTGACAAATTTGCTTGTAAATTACTTTATGCTTTTAGGAGTCAAGGTTATCACCGGAGCGGAAACAAAACGCATAAGGCTTCTGTTGGGATCATCTTTGGGCGGACTTTCATCGTTTTTAGTACTATGTAATATGGGCGTTTTCAGCACTTTTCTTAAAATTGTGTCTGCGATTTTAATGGTACTGATTTCGTTTCCTTTTGTATCAAGAAAATCTTTCATCAAGAAAAATATTTGGCTTTTTTTAATCAGTTTTATTTTTGCGGGCGTTTGTTTAGGAGTATATCTGATTTTTGATACAGATTTAATGATTTACTCAAACGGCACAGTATATTTTGATATTGACATAACGTTTTTAACAGTCTGCACAGTAATTTCGTTCCTCATAATTACGCTGATTTCAAGATTTACGGATAAGAAAATACCGAAAAATCAGTTCTATGAAATTACGCTTGTGTCAGGTGACGAAATGCTTAAATTAAAGGGCTTTATGGACACGGGAAACAACTTGAAAGAGCCTTTTTCTTTTGCTCCGGTAATAGTAACCAATGAAGAAATTTACCGAAAAATTTACAGAGCAAATAAGCAAAAAAATGAAAGAATTATTCCCGTTTCAACTGTCAGCGGAGACAGAATAATGCACGCAGTAAAGCTTGACAGTGCAATTTTTCTCGGCAGGGAGATACATAACATATATTTGGGGCTTGGGGACTCTGTTCCCGAAAACTGCGATGTTTTGCTTTGCCCCGATTTATTAAGTGAGGAGAATTATGAAAAAACTAAAATTATTCTTTAGAAAGTTATATCTGAAAATATTCAAAAAAGGTGTTTATTACGTCGGCGGAGTTCTGTCACTGCCGGAGCCTTTAACAAGAGAAAGGGAAGAAGAACTTTGCGTGTTAATGGCGCAGGGTGACATCGGTGCACGTGACGAACTGATAGTACATAATTTGCGGCTTGTGGTGTATGTAGCCAAAAAGTTTGAAACATCCGGTGTGAATTTGGAAGACTTAATTTCAATAGGTACAATAGGACTGATTAAATCAGTTAATACCTTTTCGCCTGAAAAAAACACAAAGCTTGCAACCTATGCTTCACGTTGCATTGAAAATGAAATACTTATGCATCTTCGTAAAATTTCTTCCCAAAAGCTTGAAGTGTCTCTCGATGAGCCTTTGAATGTGGATTGGGACGGTAATGAACTAATGCTTTCAGATGTTCTCGGCAGTAACGGCGATGAAATTGATAATGATATTGAGTTTGAGGATGAAAAGCGAATATTGAGAAAGGTAATTGATACTTTGACACCACGTGAAAAAACAATAATTGATATGCGTTATGGGCTTTCTGGCGGAAAAGAGCTCACTCAAAGGGAGGTAGCAGACACCCTTGGAATTTCTCAAAGTTATATTTCCCGTCTTGAAAAAAGAATCATAAAACGTCTCGGAGATAAGATGAAGGCGTTAAATAGATAAAAAAATACTATGGTATAGACAAAAAATAACTATATTTTCTGAAAAAAGGTATGTAAAATTATCAACTTCTGTGTTATAATGTAAATTGTAAATTTATGCTTGGCTGATTTTGTCAGGCAAAGAAAAAGAAGGGTTATTTATGACTTACGATGTAGCAGTTGTAGGTGCAGGCGTTGTCGGCGGTCTTATTTCAAGAGAACTTAGCCGGTTTAACGTTTCGGTTGCATTACTTGAAAAGTGTAATGACGTTGCAATGGGTACTACGAAAGCCAACAGTGCCATTGTTCACGGCGGATTTGACGCCGTAAACGGTACTGTAAAAGCAAAACTCAATGTTAAAGGCACAGCCTTAATGCCTGAGGTTTGCAAAAAGCTTCATGTCCCGTTTAAGAACAACGGTTCAATCGTCGTTGCCTTTTCCGAAAAGGAAATGGAGCATATTAAAGTGCTTTACGAAAGGGGAATTAAAAACGGAGTTCCCGGTCTTTCGGTAATTGACCAGGCCGAACTCAGAAGAATTGAGCCAAACATAAGCGATGAAGCGGTAGGCGCACTTCTTTGTGAGAGCGCAGGCATTGTTTGCCCCTATGAACTTACAATCGCAGCAGTTGAAAACGCTGTTACAAACGGCGTAGAATTTATTCGCAACTGCGAAGTAAAGGAAATTGAGGATAATAACGGCGTTTACACTCTTAAGACAACACAAGGTGATTTAACCGCCAAATTCATTATCAATGCGGCAGGTAATTTCTCAGATAAACTTGCTTCAATGGTAGGCGATGATTCAATCGACTTAGTTCCGAGAAAAGGCGAGTATTATCTCCTTGACAAATCTGTAGGTAATTTGGCAGTTCATACGATTTTCCAATGTCCTAATGAAATGGGCAAGGGTATTCTTGTTACTCCCACGGTTGACGGTAACCTTCTTATCGGGCCGACAGCAAAGAATATTGATGATAAGTGTGATACAACAACCACTGCCGAGGGACTTCGCGAAATTGTTGAAAAAGCACTTAAATCTGTTCCGACTGTTTCTCAGAGAAACGCTATTACGTCTTTTGCAGGTGTTCGTGCACATCCCACTAATGACGATTTTATCATCGGCTGGAGTGAAAATTCGGACCGTTTCTTAAATGTTGCGGGCGTTGAGTCTCCGGGGCTTTCTGCTGCCCCTGCAATTGCACTTTACGTTCGTGAAATTCTTTCAGAAAAACTCGAACTTACTGAGAAATCAACCTATACCGATACTCGTGAAAAGCCTGTTCGCTTCCGTCACATGACAGATGATGAACGAGCAGAGCTTATCAAAAAGAACCCTGCTTACGGAAGAATTGTTTGCCGTTGCGAAACAATCACAGAGGGTGAAATTATTGATGCTATCAAGGCTCCTGCAGGCGCCCGTGATGTTGACGGTGTTAAACGCAGAACAAGAGCGGGAATGGGCAGATGCCAAGGCGGTTTCTGCGGTAGTAAGGTAGTTGAAATTCTCTCACGTGAACTTGGAATACCAATGAATGAAGTTACAAAATTCGGCGGCGAGTCCAAGATTATTTATGAGAGGACAAAGTGAGGTGCAGAGAATGACTGATTTTGATTTAGTAGTAGTCGGCGGCGGCCCCGCAGGTATGGCAGCAGCCCTTAAGGCTCACGAAAGCGGTATTGAAAATATTGTAGTTCTTGAACGTGCCGAAACTCTCGGCGGTATTCTTGAACAGTGCATTCACACGGGCTTTGGTCTTCACTATTTCGG